>JALOLG010000200.1 GCA_025456105.1 Ilumatobacteraceae bacterium
CGGGTTCCATGACGCCGAACACCGGGCTGAGCGCGTCGACCCATCGACGGAGGTCGGCCAGCACCTCGACCGGGATGCCGAGCAGGCGCGCCATGGTGCGCAACGGCAACCCGTCGTAGGCGGCGACGAGATCGCCACCGCCGGCCTCGACCAGCGCGCCGGTGGAGGCCGCCGCATCGGCCGCCGCGCCGTCGCGCAGCCGCTCCACCGACGACGGCGTGAACGCCTTGCTCACGAGACGACGGAGCCGGTCGTGCGCCGGTCCGTCGTTGGTGAACATCAGTGCCCCGTACCACCGGCGCAGCTCGCCCGCGGGCACGCCGACGAAGTCGAACAGCGTGAGGCCGATCCCGAGCAGACGGGGATCGCGGGCGAGGTGGTTCACCTCGTCGTAGGTGAGCACGAGCACGGCACCGGTCGACGCATCGAGTGCCGTCGGATGGCCGATGAGGCCGAGGGTGTCGAGCGCGGCGTCGCGGCCACTCGACGACACGACCGGTTCCGGAGCCAGGGTCATGCGCGACCGTACAGCGCACGGGAGCACCGTTCGCCCGGGGTCCGTGCGGATCAGGCGACGAGCTCGCGGAGCCGCGCGGCGTCGCGCGGCGCATGACCGTGGACGTCGTTGTCGAAGTACACGAACACGTCGCGCCCGAGCCGCCGTGGCGGCCGCAGCTCGGAGATGCGCGCCGCGTCGTCGGGCTGGCCACCTGCGTGCCACACCTGGACCCGGTCGGCCCACGCGCGCAGCTGCGCCTCGTCGTAGCCGCTCGCGTAGAGCTCGTCCGGTCCGTGGAGCCGCACGTACACGAACCCGGCCGTGACCTCCTCGACCACGGGCCACCGTGTCGAGTGCGAAGCGGCGATCGCCACCCCGTGTCGGCGTGCGATCGTCGCCATCTGCTCGCACCGGTAGCTCTCGTGGCGCACCTCCAGCACGTGCCGGACGCGATGGCGACCGCCCGGCCCGTAGCCGACCTCGGCCACCCGCTCGTCGTGCCGGCGTGCGAGCCGGACGGCGCTGTCGGTGTCGTGCGGGAGCAGGGCCAGGAAGCGATCCATCCGGTCGGCGTCGAAGTGGAGACGTGCCGGCAGCTGCCACAGGATCGGTCCGAGGTGGCGGTCGAGCTCGAGCACGCCGGAGGCGAAGAAGTTGGCGAGCGCCGTGCCGGTGTCGTGCAGGTGCTCGACGTGCGTGATGAAGCGGCTGCCCTTGACGGCGAACACGAAGTCGCTGGGGACCGCGGCCGCCCACGCCTCGAACACCCGGGGCGTGGCGAGGCCGTAGAAGGTGCGGTTGATCTCGAGCGTGTCGACGTGGGCGGCGGCGTAGGCCAGCTCGTCCCCGCGGCGCAGCGTGGGCGGGTAGAAGCTGCCGCGCCACTCGTCGTAGCTCCATCCCGACAGACCGATCCTGACCCGTCCCACGAGTCCTCCCGCGGGCAGTCTCGCACCCATCCGCTCCGGGTAGGTTGAGGTCGTCGTGGTGCTGGCCGTTCGGCAGGCACGCCGTGTCGTCCGGCGCCACTCGTCCCACGGAAAGGGGGAGTGATCATGACCTCCGTCGATCCTGCCCATCGCCTCCTCGCCACCTTCGACACCTCCGATCTCGCAGCGGTGGTGTCGGGTGCACCGCCGTTCGCCTCGGTGGTGCTGCCCGCGCCCAGCCGGGTGGTCGACGCCGGTCAACGACTGTCGATCGAGTGGCGCAACGCACATCGGCTGCTCGCGCAGGCCGGCTGGCCGAGCGCTCGGCTGGAGGCGCTCGACGAGCTGGTGGCGACGATCCGGCACGACGACGCTGCGACGGTCGTCATCGTCCAGGACGCACACGGCCGGACCTTCGTCGAGCTCTCGACCCTGCCGGTCGATGCAGCGCAGGTGACCGTGGGCGACGCTCCGGCCCTCGTGCCCGTCATCGAGCGGCGCCAGCGGACCCTGCCGCACATCGTGGTCGTCGCCGACCGGGCCGGCGCCGACATCGTGGCCGTCCACGCCGGCGAGCCCGTCGAGACGCTCGTGGTCGAGGGCGACACCGAGTTCATCCATCGGAGCCACCCGGGTGGGTGGTCGCAGCACCGGTTCCAGCAGCGCGCCGAGAACACCTGGGAGCGCAACGCCGACGATGTCGTCGCAGCGGTCCAGGCGATCGCGCAGCGGACCGGGCCCGTGCTCATCGCCGTGGCAGGCGAGGTCCGGGCCACATCGCTCATCATGAAGGGTCTCGAGCTGGTGCCGCTCGCGGGTCACCCTGAGGTTCGCCTCCTCGCGGCCGGCGATCCGAGTGGCATCGCCGACGAGGTGGAGCAGGCGCTCGCCGATCTCCACGCCCGCCTCGTGCTCGGGGTCGTCCAGTCGATCCGCTCGAGCCCCACCGCGATCACGCGCGCCGACGACGTGATGGCCGCGCTGCAGGACGGCCGCGTCGGCCTCCTGCTCGTCAGCGAGCGTGCCGTCGCCGGTGGCGCCGATGCCGACCGATCGGGCGTGCGCCGGCCGACCACCGTCGACACGGCGGTCATGCGGGCGCTCGCCACGTCGGCGTCGGTGCTCGTCGCTCCCCGGACGTCGGAGCTCCGGGACGGGCTCGCGGCGACCGCCCGCTGGTGACGGCCGTCAGCGGCGGGTGCGCGGTCGGTCGTCGGCCCGGCGCGTGGTCGCCGGGGCGGTCGACACGGCGACGTCGATGCCCACCTGTCGCTGCATCTTGCGGACGTCCTTGAGGTCGTGGTGCTGGACCAGTGACACCACGAGGCCACCGGCACCCGCGCGTGCCGTGCGGCCCGACCGGTGGATGTAGGTGGTGTGGTCGGCCGGCGGGTCGTAGTGGATGACCGTCGTGATGCCGTCGACGTGGATGCCGCGCGCCGCCACGTCGGTGGCGACGAGCGCGCGCACGTGGCCGCGTGCGAGGTCGTCGAGCGCACGCGTTCGCTGACCCTGGGTGCGGCCGCCGTGCAGCGCCGCCGCCTTCACGCCGCGCTGGCCGAGCTGCTTCGCGAGCCGGTCGGCGCCGTGGCGCGTGCGGCAGAAGATGATGGCGGGGGCCGACGTCGCGACGAGGTCGGCGCTGACGCCGATGCGATCGGGGCCGTCCACCTTCCAGAACACGTGGTCGGCGGCGGTGATGTCGGGGGTGGCGTCGCCCACCTCGTGACGCACCGGATCGCGCTGGTAATCGCGCGTCAGCGCGGCGATCGAGCCGTCGAGCGTGGCGGAGAACAGCACCGTCTGGCGATCGGGTGCGGTGTCGTCGAGCAGGCGGCGCACGGCGGGCAGGAAGCCCATGTCGGCCATGCGGTCGGCTTCGTCGATGACCACCTGGGTGACCTCGTGCAGGCGCACGGCGCGCTGCTGGATGAGGTCCTCGAGCCGACCGGGGCAGGCGACGAGGACGTCGAGCCCGCGCTTGAGGGCCTGGATCTGGCCGCCGTAGCCGACCCCGCCGTACACGACGCCGACGCGGGTGCGGCCGGCGATCGAGCGCAGCTCGGTGGCGATCTGGTCGGCGAGCTCGCGCGTCGGAGCGAGCACGAGTGCCTTCGGGTGGTGCGGCCGGCCCTCGCCGACGGTGGCGATCAGCGGGATGCCGAACGCGAGCGTCTTGCCCGAGCCGGTGGGGGCGCGGCCGCACACGTCGCGGCCGGCGAGTGCGTCGGTGATGGTGGCCGCCTGGATCTCGAACGGCTGCGTGAGGCCGCGGCGGTCGAGCGCGCGGCAGATGAACTCGGGGACGCCCAGCTGGGCGAAGGTGGGGGACATGGGGCTCCTCGGCCGCGCGCGGCGGCCTGTCGGGGTTCACGGGTGTCGCGTCGGTCGACGTGACACGGCTCTGGGGGGTTGGTCCACGGTGACCGGAAGAACCAACGCCCGTCTGCGAACCCACCGACCGGCAGAGCCGATCGAGCGCCATGACCGTACCGGGGGATTCGGCTGCATCCACCTCATCGTCATGGCGACGAGGACGGGGGTGGGTCAGAAGAAGGTGCCGCAGAAGGGGACGGGGCGCGTGGCGAAGAGCGTGTCGGCGTCGGCGACGGCGTCGGCGCGGCGCACCACCACGCGGCCGGCGTCGGCGAGCGAGCGCCACGACGTGCCGCCGAGGTAGGCGGCCGACACCTCGGCCACGTCCGCGACGAGGTCGGGGTCGGCGTGGCTGCGGAACGCACCGTAGGAGTCGATGCGCCACGTGCCGCAGTTGGCCGAGAACACCGGGTCGTGGACCTGCACCGTGACGGCGCGGTCGGTGGCGCCGTAGGTGCGCGAGCCGAGCGCGACGTCGACGTCGAGCAGGCGCAGCCACTGCTCGTCGACGACGCCGTCGGTGCGGTAGCCGCGGGGGTCCGCGGCCGCCCCGATCAGCACGTCGTCGAGCGGCCGCCACCACGCCCGCCACTCGGTCACCAGGTCGAGGTCGAGCAGGTACGCCCACAGCGCCCGCTCGACCGCCGGGGTCGCTCCCCGCAGGTCGTGCAGCTCGCC
>JALOLG010000201.1 GCA_025456105.1 Ilumatobacteraceae bacterium
GATCGCCGTGATCGTCGTGCTGGTGGTGTTGGCCGTGGTGGTGGTCGTGGGCGGCAAGTTCCTCGCCGAGCGGGCCGCGGACGCCGCCATGGCGGACCGCGCGCAGCAGATGGAGGAGCTGCTCGACGGCGCCACCCCGGAGGACTTCCTGGCCTTCGGCGCCTCTTTGCGCACCGACGGGTCGCTGGCGCAGCGCGTGCGCGACACCGACGGCTTCGTGAACGTGCGTGCCCGCGCCGAGCTGGCCTTCATCCGCTTCCAACCGTCGGGCTGGTGGTCGGGCTTCACCGAGCGCTGCCTGGTCGCACAGGTGCGCAACGACGGAGTCACCGTCGAGACACCCAAGACCGCCTGCAACCGTGTTGAGGTGCCCGAGGACTGATCGCCTACCCTCTGGCCATGAGCGAGCCCGAGGACCTCAAGATCCGCTCCCACGACGTCACCGACTTCCCGAACCGGGCACCGGCGAGGGCCATGCTGCGGGCGATCGGCATGACCGACGACGACTGGGACAAGCCGCAGATCGGCGTGGTGTCCTCCTGGAACGAGGTCACGCCCTGCAACATGCCCCTCGACCGCCTGGCGAAGCGCTCAAAGGACGGTGTGCGCGAGGCGGGCGGCTTCCCGATCGAGTTCAACACCATCGCGATCTCCGACGGCATCTCGATGGGGCACGAGGGCATGCGGGCGTCGCTGGTCTCCCGCGAGGTCATCGCCGACTCCGTCGAGACGGTCATGCACGCCGAGCGCTTCGACGGCATGGTCACCTTCGCCGGCTGCGACAAGTCCCTGCCCGGCATGATGATGGCGGCGGTCCGGCTCAACCTGCCCTCGGTGTTCCTCTACGGCGGCTCCAAGCTGCCCGGCAACCTCAACGGCGAGGTGCTCGACATCGTCAGCGTGTTCGAGGCAGTTGGCGCCCACGCCACCGGCGCCATCGACGACCAGCGCCTGCACGACGTCGAGGCCAACGCCTGTCCGACCATCGGCTCCTGCGCCGGCATGTTCACCGCCAACACGCTGGCCTCGGTCGGCGAGGCACTCGGCCTGTCGCTGCCCGGCTCGGCCTCGGCCCCCGCGGTCGACCGTCGCCGCGACGACTACGCCTACGCCTCGGGCATGGCCGTGGTGAACCTGCTGCGCCAGGGCATCCGAGCCCGCGACATCGTCACCAAGGGTGCGCTCGAGAACGCCATCGCCGTGGTCATGGCGCTCGGCGGCTCCACCAACGCGGTGCTGCACCTGCTCGCGATCGCCCACGAGGCCGAGGTCGAGCTGCACCTCGACGACTTCAACAAGGTCGCGGCCAGGGTGCCGCACCTGGCCGACACCAAGCCGCACGGCAAGTACCACATGCTCGACGTCGACCGCATCGGCGGTGTGCCGGTCGTGCTGCAGATGCTGGCCGAGGCCGGCGTGCTGCACGGCGACGAGATCACGGTGACGGGTCGCACGATGGCCGAGAACCTCGAGATGATCTCGCCGCCCGCACCCGACGGCGAGGTCGTGCACGAGTGGTCGAACCCGCTCAACGACATCGGCGGCATCGCGATCCTGCAGGGCTCGCTCGCCCCGAAGGGCTCCGTGGTGAAGGTCGCCGGCATCGACTTCGAGGACTTCGAGGGCCCGGCGCGGGTCTTCGACGGCGAGGCCGACGCCATGGAAGCCGTGCTGGCCGGGCGCATCAACGCCGGCGACATCGTCGTGATCCGCTACGAGGGCCCCAAGGGCGGGCCCGGCATGCGCGAGATGCTGGCCATCACCGGGGCCATGAAGGGTGCCGGTCGGGGTGGTGACGCGGCGCTGATCACCGACGGCCGCTTCTCGGGGGGAACCCGCGGGTTCTGCATCGGCCACGTGGCCCCCGAGGCGGTCGACGGCGGACCGATCGCGTTCGTGGCCGAGGGCGACCGCATCCGCATCGACGTGCGCAACCACACGATCGACCTGCTCGTCGACGAGGCGACGCTGGCGGCCCGCAGGGCCGACTGGAAGCTGCCCGAGCCCCGCTACACCTCGGGCGTGCTCGCCAAGTACGCGTCGCTGGCCCAGGGCGCCGAGCAGGGTGCGATCACCCGACCCGTCGCCATCCGCCGGCCGGACTGACCCGCCGCCCGCGCCTCAGCAGCCCTCGACCCAGACGGCGCCGCCCACGCGGTGCTCCTTCTTCCAGATCCACGCCTCGGACTTGACCCGGTCGATCAGCTCGCTCGCACCGGCGAAGGCCGCGCCGCGGTGTGCGGCGACGGCCACCACCACTACCGCGGTCGCCCCGACCGGCACCCAGCCGGTGCGGTGCACCACCGCTGCGCCCAGCAGGCCGTGTCGATCGGCGACCTCGGCAGCGAGGCGCTCCAGCTGTGCCGGGGTGCGTTCGGGCCACGCCTCGTACTCGAGCGCGACGACCTCGTGGCCGTGGTTGGGGCTGCGCGTCGTGCCCTCGAAGCACACGATCGCGCCGCCGTCGTCGCGGCGCACCTGAGCGACCAGCGCGGCGACGTCGACGGGGTGCTCGTCGAGCCGCGCGACGAGCACCGGGGGACCGGGCAGTGCATCGTCGCAGGGGTCGGCCCGGTCCGCTGGATCCGTCATGTGCCGCTGCGGGCCATCGCCACGGCGTGCGGCAGCACCGCCGCCACCGCCTCGAGGTTCTCGGTCGCGGCAGTGGGCGAGCCCGCCAGGTTCAGGACCACGGTGCGCCCCCGTCGGCCGGCGACCTGGCGTGACAGCGCCGCCATGGCCCTGTGGCGCAACCCCTCGGCGCGCATCAGCTCGGCGAGTCCGGGAGCCTCGACGTGCAGCAGCCGCCGGGTGGCCTCGGGGGTCACGTCCCTGGGGGACAGACCGGTCCCGCCGGCGGTGAGCACCACGTCGCAGACGTCCCGGTCGCACCACCCGGCCACCACGTCGGTGATCGCATCGCTGTCGTCGGCCACGACCCGCAGCTCGACGATGTCGGCGTCGAGCAGCCGCTCGGCGGCGCGGGCCACGGCCGGGCCGGTCCGGTCCTCGTAGTCGCCGACCGACGCCCGGTCCGAGACCGTCAGCACCGCGATCCTCAGCCGACGCGGTCCGGTTCGGTGGTGCTCGTGCTCGACGGCGCCGCCCGACACGGGCGGCAGCACGGCGAGCTCGTGCCCGGCCGCGGTGGTGTCGAAGCCGGCCGCCGGCACCATCTCGCCGTCCACGACGATCGTGCAGGTGGCGCAGAGCTCACCGAGCTCGGCCCCGAACCGCGTGCGCACCTCGGCCAGCACCTCGGCCACGGTGTGACCCGACAGCTCGGCGGAGCGCACGCCGGCGAGCTCGCGGGCCCGGGCGAAGAACAGCACGGTCGTGGTCGGGGACGCCAGCGTCATGACAGCTCCACGGTGACCCGATCGCCGGCCCGGCACCCACCCGGCGCGACCACGAGCCACCCGTCGGTGCCGACGGCGTTGGACAGCACCTGGCTGGTGCGCGCCGGCGCAGGATGCGCGACCCCGTCGCGCAGGCGCACGGGGTGCAGCACGGTGCGCTCGTCGTCTCCTGCGACGTCGCTGCCGAGCTCGGCCTGCACCGTGGGCGGCTCCGTCGGTCGGGCTGCCATCGCACGCAGCGCCCTGGCGAGCACGACGTGGCCGGTGGCGAGCACCGAACCGGGGTTGCCGGGCAGCACCACGACCGGCACACCATCGAGCTCGCCGAGCGCGACGGGCTTGCCGGGGCGCATCGCGATCCTCCAGAGGTCGAGGCGACCGTGCCGCTCGAGCAGGACGCGCATCCAGTCACGCTCGCCGACGCTCGCGCCGCCGCTCGAGACGATGAGGTCGGAGACCCCGGCGAGGTGCCGGAGCGCGTCGAGGATCGCGTCGGGGTCGTCACCGGTGCGCCGGTGCTCGCTGACGCGGGCGTGCTGGCGCACGGCGATCGCACCGAGCAGCGGGCCGTTCGCGTCGCGCACCCGTCCACGCCCGATCGGCTCGTCGACGCCGACCAGCTCGTCGCCGGTGGACAGCACCCCGACACGGGGCCGGGGGTGGCAGCGCAGGTGCGACCGTCCCAGCATCGCGGCCACGCCGACGACCACCGGGTCGACGGCGGTGCCCGCCCGCGACGCCGTGCTCCCCTGCGTCAGGTCCTCGCCGCGTCGTCGGACGTGGTGGCCGGCCACGACGCTGCCGTGCACCCGGATCGTGCCCTCGTCGGGACGCTCGACGCGCTCCCACGGCACGACGGCGTCGGTGCCGTCGGGCATCGGGTGCCCGGTCATCACCTTCGTCGCCGCACCGGGCGCGGGTGTCGGGGTCACGCGCAGCACGCAGGGGTCGCCGTCGAGCTCGCCGGCGCGCAGCGCGTAGCCGTCCATGGCCGAGTTGTCGAAGGCGGGGATGTCGTCGGTCGCGACGACGTCCTCGGCGAGCACCAGGTCGAGGCAGTCCGCCAGCGGGAGCCTGCTCGGCGGCAACGGGGTGAAGCGACCCACGATCCG
>JALOLG010000202.1 GCA_025456105.1 Ilumatobacteraceae bacterium
CACGAGCGCGTTGTAGACGAACGTGTAGAGCGCCCGCACCGCACCCTCGCCGGTGCGGTCGAAGCGGTAGGCGCTCACGATGTCGGCGTCGTACTCGCGCAGCAGCCGCACCGCACGGGGCAGCTCGGCCATGTCGAACGGCAGGTCGGCGTCGGTGTACAGCACGAGGTCGCCGGTGGCGGCGGCGAACCCGGTCTTCATCGCGCCGCCGAGCTTGCGGTTCACCGCGTGGTGCACGACGCGGACGTGGGGATCGTCGGCAGCGAGGCGGTCGGCGATCTCGCCGGTCCGGTCGGTGGAGGCGTCGTCGACGACGATCAGCTCGTAGTCGCCGATCTCGCCTGCGGCGACGAGCCCTTCGCAGGCCCGCCGCCCGACGTCGAGCGCCCGCTCGACGTACGCCTCCTCGTTCCACATGGGGTAGAAGATCGAGAGCCGCTCGAACGGCGGGGCGCCGGGCACGGGGGCGCAGGGTAGCGTCGGGCGACGTGACCGGTGCTGCGCCCCTGCCGCCGCCGCCCGCGGCACCCCTGCCCGAGCCGGTCCCGCCACCCCCCGCTGCACCGATGCGGCCGGGCGACGTCTCGGCCGGGTGGACGCTCGTGTTCGCGATCGGCTGGGTGGGGGTGATCGTCGGCTTCGCGGCGGTCTGGAACGCCAGCATCCAGCTCGGCCTGTCCACCTGGTGGCTCGGACCGGCTGCCGACCGCAACGCGCTGGTGGTGCGGTTGCTGCCGTTCGTGGCGCCGGCGCTGTGCGTGCTCGCCGCGGCGGCGCGGCTGCGGTGGCTCCCCTGGTACGGCGTGGTCGCCGCGCTCGTCACGGCCGGCATCGCGATCGGCGATCTCGGTCGTGTCACGGGCCTCGCGCTGGTCGAGCTGCTGCTCGCCGTGTGCGGCCTGCTCGTGTCGATCGCGGCCACCGCCGGGATGTACCGACGCGCCCGGTAGGTTCGGCCGCCATGTCCGGTTCGGCTGCCAAGGTCCTCACGACCCTCCCCGTCGGCGAGCGGGTGGGCATCGCGTTCTCGGGTGGCCTCGACACGTCGGCCGCCGTGGCGTGGATGCGCGAGAAGGGCGCGATCCCGTACGCCTACACGGCCGACCTCGGCCAGTACGACGAGCCCGACCTGTCGGGCGTGCCCGGGCGCGCGGAGCAGTACGGCGCCGAGCAGGGACGCCTCGTCGACTGCCGTGCCGAGCTCGTGCGCGAGGGCCTGATGGCGCTGCAGTGCGGCGCGTTCCACATCCGCACGGCCGGGCGCACGTACTTCAACACCACGCCGCTCGGTCGGGCCGTCACCGGCACGCTGCTCGTGCGGGCGATGCACGACGACGGCGTCGACGTGTGGGGCGACGGCTCCACCTACAAGGGCAACGACATCGAGCGCTTCTACCGGTACGGCCTGCTGGCCAACCCGGCGCTGCGCATCTACAAGCCGTGGCTCGACCCGACCTTCGTGGGCGAGCTCGGCGGCCGCAACGAGATGAGCCAGTTCCTCATCGAGCGCGGGCTCCCCTACCGCGACAGCGCCGAGAAGGCGTACTCCACCGACGCCAACATCTGGGGCGCCACCCACGAGGCGAAGTCGCTCGAGGAGCTCTCCACCGGCATCGAGATCGTGCGCCCGATCATGGGCGTGGCGTTCTGGGACCCGACGGTCGAGATCGCGACCGAGGACGTCACGATCGGCTTCGTCGAGGGCTGGCCGGACACCATCGACGGCCGGCGCTTCGACTCGCAGGTCGAGCTCGTGATGGAGGCCAACGCGATCGGCGGCCGGCACGGGCTCGGCATGAGCGACCAGATCGAGAACCGCATCATCGAGGCGAAGAGCCGGGGCATCTACGAGGGGCCGGGGCTCGCGCTGCTCCACATCGCGTACGAGCGCCTCGTCACCGCCATCCACAACGAGGACACCATCGAGGGCTACCACACGATGGGCCGACGGCTCGGCCGTCTCCTCTACGAGGGGCGCTGGTTCGACCCGCAGAGCCTCATGCTCCGCGACCCGCTGATGCGCTGGGTGGGCTCGGCGATCACGGGCGAGGTCACGGTGCGCCTGCGCCGCGGCGACGACTACTCGATCCTCGACACCACCGGGCCGAACCTCACGTACCACCCGGAGCGGCTGTCGATGGAGCGCGTCGAGGACGCCGCGTTCGGTCCGCTCGACCGCATCGGCCAGCTCACGATGCGCAACCTCGACATCCAGGACACGCGCGCGAAGCTCGACGTGTACCGCAACGTGGGTGCGCTCGGGTCATCGTCGTTCGGCGAGCTCGAGCCCTGATCAGCGGCTGAGCAGCCGGGTGAGCAGCCCGGTGATCAGGTCGGTGCGCGGCACCAGCGTCGACACGAGCACGTGCTCGTGATCGGCGTGCGCACCACCACCCACGGCGCCGAGCCCGTCGAGGGTGGGCACGCCCAGCGCGGCGGTGAAGTTGCCGTCGCTCGCGCCGCCCACGGTGACGCCCGGCAGGCCCGGGTCGATCTCGTGGACGAGTGGGAGCAGCCTGGCAGCGGCCGAGGGTGGCATGGGCGGGCGGCCGATGCGGCCGAGCACCTCGACGGTGCACGCCGGGTCATGGGTCCGGATCGCGTCGATGGCCGCATGGACGCGATCGATCTCCGCGACGTCGAGCACCCGCACGTCGACCCGCACCCGCGCCTCGGCGGGCACGACGTTGTCGGCGGTGCCGGCCGCCGCGATCGTGGGCGTGACGGTGGTGCCGACGTCGGGGCGGGCGATCGCCAGCACGTCGAGCACCTGGCGCGACGCCTCCACCAGCGCGTTGGCGCCGCGCTCGGGCTCGAGCCCGGCGTGGGCGGCCCGGCCGTGCACGACGATCTCGAACGTGCCGTTGCCCTTGCGACCCACCTTCACCGCACCGCCGTCGGCGCTCGGCTCGCACACGAGGACCGTGCCGCAGGCGACGGCTCGCTCCTCGATCAGCGCTCGCGACGTGACCGAGCCGATCTCCTCGTCGCACGACCACAGCATCTCCACGCCGGTCGGGTCGGCCAGCGCGGCGACCGCGTGGACCGCCTGCACGATGCCCGCCTTCATGTCGAACACGCCAGGGCCGGTGACCCGATCGCCGTCGACCGTGAAGGGCCGGCGCTCGAGCGTGCCGAGCGGGAAGACGGTGTCGTGGTGGCCGAGGAGCAGCACCCGGGGCGCGCCGCCCCCGGCCCAGCGCACGTGCGGTCCACTCGGCCCCTCCACCAGCTCGGCCGCACGACCCGTGCGCCGCTCGATCAGGTCGGCCACGGCCGCGGCCGACCGGGCGAGTGCGGCGGGATCGCTCGACGGCGACTCCACCTCCACCAGCGCACGCAGGTCGGCGAGCAGCGTGTCCGTGTCGAGCGCCATCGCCGCTGACGGTACCGGGTGCCATCATCGACGGCGTGACCGCCCGCCGACTGCTCGCCCTCCTGCTCGTCACGGCCTCCGTCGCGGCCGCCTGCTCGTCCGACGACGACGGGGCAGCGACGACCGCGCCGCCAGCCACCGCCGCACCGGCAGACACGTCGTCACCGGCCACCACCGAGGCACCGGCCACCACCACGACGGTGGCGCTCGCACCCGCGTCGTTCGCGGCGTCACCCGGCGTCGAGCAGGTCGCGGTCGTCGATGCCGAGCCAGGCATCGAGCTGGCGGTGGTGGATGCCGACGGCGCCGAGCTCGCGGCGGGCACCGTCGACGAGCTCGGGTCGCTGCTGTTCCGCGCACTGCCGGCGGGCGCGGTGGTGACCGTGCGCAGCGACACCGAGACCAGCGACGAGATGAAGGTGATGGGCCGCGACGAGACGCCGCCGGCCTCGCTGTACGCCGAGCAGCGCCTGCCCGCACCGGGGTTCGGCTACATCGAGACGCGCGACGGCACCACGTTGAGTGCGACCGTCTGGCTGCCCGGCCCGGTGGATGCCGGCCCCTACCCGACCGTGATCGAGTACTCCGGCTACACGCCGAGCGACCCGGATTCGTCGGGCTTCAAGGACGTGTTCACGGCGCTCGGCTACGCCTACGTGGGCGTCAACATGCGGGGCACGGGGTGCAGCGGCGGGTCGTACCGCTTCTTCGAGTACGCCCAGAACCTCGACGGCTACGACGTGGTCGAGACGGTCGCGGCGCAGCCGTGGGTCCTCGGCGACCGGGTGGGCCTGGTCGGTGTCTCGTTCCCCGGCATCTCCCAGCTGTTCGTCGCGCAGACGCAGCCACCGAGCCTGGCCGCGATCACGCCGTTCTCGGTGATCGACGACGCCTACAACGCCACCCTCTACCCGGGTGGCATCCTCAACACCGGCTTCGCGGTCGAGTGGACCTCGCAGCGCATGGCCGAGGCGCAGCCCGAAGGGCAGGAGTGGGCCGCCGCCCGGATCGCCGCGGGCGACGAGGAGTGCGCCGCGAACCAGCGGCTGCGGCTCCAGAACCCCGACCTCGTCAC
>JALOLG010000203.1 GCA_025456105.1 Ilumatobacteraceae bacterium
TGGGCGGAACCCGTGCTCGATCAGGCCCTCGCGGAACCGGTCGGCCACGGCGCTGTCGACGAGCACCACCGCGACACCGCGGTTCGACTCGGCGACGTGGACCACCTCGAAGCTCGCGATGTTGACGCCGCACGCGGCCGCCGTCGTGAACACCTCGGCGGCCGCACCGGTGCGGTCGGGGATCGGGATGCGCACCTCGGTGAGCGCCTCGGGATGTGCGACACGACTCGGGAGGTTCGTCCGCGCCTCCCGGGCGTGGGCCAGGTGGGCGTGGAGCGCCGGGCGGTCGTCGTTCGCGACGACGTCGCGCACGGAGGCGAGGCCGGCGATCAGGCCGTCGAGCGCCGACAGGATCGCCGGCCGGTTCTCGGCGCAGATGTCGAGCCAGATGTCGGGCTGACCGCTCGCGATCCGGGTCATGTCGCGGAAGCCGCCCGCTGCGAGGCGCAGCAGCGCGGCGTGCTGCTGACCGCGATCGGCAGCGAGGCCCATCAGCGTGGCCGCGGTCAGGTGCGGGACGTGGCTGACCACGGCCACCACCTGGTCGTGGTGCGCCGGGTCGAGCCCGACGACGTCGGCGCCGAGCGTGGCCACCACCGCGGCGACCGTCGAGAACGCGGCATCGTCGGCGCCGGGGGTGAGCACCCACACCGCGCCACTGAACATGTCGGGGTCGGCGCCGTCGAGCCCGTCGAGCTCGCTGCCGGCCATCGGGTGGCCGCCCACGAACCGCGGGTCGGCGCACGCCTCGCACACGGCGGACTTCACCGATCCGACGTCGGTCACCACTCCGCTCGTCTCCGCGAGGGCGCGCTTCACCTGGTCGACGAGTCCGAGCACGGGCACCGCCACGAAGGTGATCTCGGCCGCCGGATCGAGACCGCCGGCGTCGACGATGCCCCGCTCCAGCGCGAGCTCGACTCGGTCGGGCCGCTGGTCGTCGCCGCTGACGTGCCAGCCACGCTGGCGCAGCGCAGCCGCGATCGACCCGCCGATCAGGCCGAGGCCGATCACGTTGGCTCGCCGGGACGTCGTCACGTGGAGCGATCGTACCGACGAGGGTCGCCGGCGACGGCCCGCACCAGCGCGGACCACTCCTCGACCGTGAGCGGCCGCCAGGCCCCCGGCGCGAGTCGACGGTCGGTCAGCGGGCCGATCCGCGTGCGCACCAGCCGTCGGACCGGGTGGCCGACGGCCTCGCACATCCGGCGCACCTGGCGGTTGCGACCCTCGTGGATCGTGATCCGCAGCACGCCGGGCTCGGGTTGGGACACCTCCGCCGGCGCCGTCACCCCGTCGTCGAGCTCGACGCCCTCACGCAGCCGACGCAGCGCCCCGGCCGCCACCCGACCGCCCTCCACCTCGGCCAGGTACTCCTTGTCGACCCCGTGGCGCGGATGGGCGATCCGGTTCGCCAGCTCACCGTCGTTGGTGAGGAGCAGCAGGCCCTCGGTGTCGGCATCCAGCCGGCCGACCGGGAAGACGCGCGGCTCGACGGGCACCAGGTCGAGGACCGTGGGGCGGCCGTGGGTGTCGCGCGCCGTCGTCACCACGCCGGTCGGCTTGTTGAGCAGGTAGTGCACGAGGTCGGGCCGGACCCCGATGGGGGCACCGTCGACCTCCACCAGGTCGTGCTCGGGGTCGACCCGCCGGCCGAGGACCGCGACCTCGCCGTTCACGGTGACCCGACCGGCCGCGATGAGCTCTTCACACGCGCGCCGGCTCCCCCATCCCACGGCGGCGAGCACCTTCTGGAGCCGCTCGCCCCCGGGCAGGCGGGCGCGCTCGGCCTCCCACTGCTCCCAGAGCGGCGGCTCAGGAGCCATCGCCGGACGGTGCCGCCGGTGGGGTCGCGGGTGTCACCCGCAGGCCCTGCTCGAGCGCCTCCACGACGTCGGCGCCGGGGATGAACTCGGCGATCGGTGGCAGGTCGTCGAGCGAGTCGAGGCCGAGCTTCTCGAGGAACAGCGGCGTCGTGCCGTACAGCACCGCCTGGCCGGGGCCCGAGTCGCGGCCCACCTCGCCGATGTAGCCGCGTGCGGCGAGCGAGCGCAGCACACCGTCGGGATCGACGCCGCGGATCGAGGCCACCTGCGCTCGCGAGATGGGCTGCTTGTAGGCCACGATCGCCAGCGTCTCGAGCGCGGCGCCCGACAGCCGCGCCCGTTGATCGGCCAGCAGGAAGCGCTCGACGTAGGGCGTCAGGTCGGGATGGGTCTGATACCGGTACCCACCGGCCACGCGGGCCAGCTCGAAGCCGTGCCCGTGCTCGCGGTACGAGGCCGCCAGCGTCTCGCAGCGGTCCTCCACGAGGTGCACCGGTTGCTCCAGCAGCTGGGCGATCAGCTCGGGCGGGACGGGCTCGTGCGCCACCAGGACGATGGCCTCGATGGCGCGGTCGATGTCGCGATGGTCGTCGTGCTCCATGGGTCAGCCCTCGTACACGTCGACGGCGAGCTCGTGCGCGTCGACCCCGATGCCGCCGATCCAGGTGACGTCGATGTCGCCGAACCGCTCGGCCTGGTCGAGGTCGACGTAGCCCTGCTTGAACAGCTCGAGCAGGGCGAGGAACTGCACGATCACCTCGATCCGCTCGACGAGATCCGCGGTGAGCCGCCGGAACGAGATGCGCCCCACCCGCGGCAGCTCGTCGACCAGCTCCGCGACCGCCTCGGCCACCGTGAGGCGGATGGGCGTGACGTGGAACAGGTCGACCTTGGGCTCGGGCGTGGGCGTGAGCGCACGGATCGCGGCGTTGCGCAGGCGCTGCACGCTGGTGCCCTCGAGCAGGTCGGGGGTGAGGGCGGCGAACCGCTCGTCGGCACCCACCGCCCGCGGGAACGAGCGGCTCGCCTCGTCGGCGAGCTGATGGAAGACCGAGGCCACGTCCTTGAACGTCTTGCACTCGAGCAGACGGGCGAGCAGCAGGTCGCGCTCCTCCCAGAGCGCCAGCTCGTCGTCGAGATCGACCTCGACCCGACCCGGCAGCAGCCGACGCGTCTTGAGCTCGACCAACGTGGCGGCGATCAGCAGGAACTCGGTGGCGACGTCGAGGTCGAGGGACTGCAGGCGCTCGATCTCGGCCAGGTAGGCGTCGACGATGCGGCTGAGGTGCACCTCGTGGATGTCGACCTCCTCCGACAGGATCAGCTGGAGGAGCAGGTCGAACGGACCCGTGTAGACCGGGGTCTCGACGTCGATGGGCACGCTGCCACGCTACCGAACCGGCCCGGGCGCGCCCCGGGATCCCCGGTAGCCTCGCCGCCCGTGACCCGGGTCCTGTCGTGCATCCAGCCCACCGGCGAGGTCCACCTCGGCAACCACCTCGGGGCGCTGCGGATCTGGGTCGACCGCCAGGCCGAGCGCGATGCGTTCCACGGCATCGTCGACCTCCACGCGCTCACCGTCACCGAGCGGCCCGGCGTGGTGGGCGACCAGACGCTCGAGCTGGCCGCCACCCTGTTCGCCGTGGGGCTCGACCCCGACGTCGCCACCGTGTTCGTGCAGAGCCACGTCCCCGAGCACAGCCAGCTCGCCTGGATCATGGAGTGCACCGTGTCGTTCGGCGAGCTCAGCCGGATGACGCAGTTCAAGGACAAGTCGGCCAAGCGCGAGGGCGAGTTCATCTCGGCGGGGCTGTTCACGTACCCGGCGCTCCAGGCCGCCGACATCCTGCTCTACGACTCGAACGAGGTGCCCGTCGGCGACGACCAGCGCCAGCACGTGGAGATCACGCGCGACATCGCCATCCGCTTCAACCACCGCTTCGGCGACACGTTCGTCGTCCCCGAGCTCGTCACCCCACCGGTGGGGGCGCGGGTGATGGACCTCCAGGACCCGACCTCGAAGATGTCGAAGTCGTCCACCACCGACGCCGGCTGCGTGTACCTCACCGACGCGCCGGCGGTGGTGCTCAAGAAGTTCAAGCGGGCCGTCACCGACTCCGACACCGACGTGCGCTACGACCCGGCGACCAAGCCCGGGGTCAGCAACCTCCTCGAGATCCTGGGAGCCGTCACGGGGCGAACCCCGGTGCAGGTGGCCGAGGGCTACACGCAGTACGGACCGCTGAAGGTCGACGCCGGCGAGGCGGTGGTCGCACTGCTCGAGCCCATCCAGGCCCGCCGCCGCGAGCTCCTCGACGACCGCGGCGAGCTCACCCGGCTCCTGCGCGTCGGCGCCGACAAGGCCCGCGCGGTGGCATCGGCCACCCTCGAGCGCGCTTATCGCGCCATCGGCCTCCTCCCCGCGTGACCGTTTGGGCTGCAGCTGCCATCACATGTGATGGCAGCTGCAGCCCAAACGCCCGAGCGGGCCGGGGATCAGGCGTGGTCGCTGGCATCGAGGTCGGCGAACGCCGGTCCGCTGCCGGCGACGAGCTCCACCGTGGCAGGGTCGGTGCCTGCACCGGCCACCAGATCGGCGCCGATCCGCTCGTGGTCGTGGTAC
>JALOLG010000204.1 GCA_025456105.1 Ilumatobacteraceae bacterium
GCAAGACGCGGGTGCTCACCCACCGCATCGCCCACCTCATCGACGAGGGTGTGCCGCCCTCGCGCATCCTCGCGATCACCTTCACCAACAAGGCGGCCGCCGAGATGCGCGAGCGGGTCGCGGCGCTCGTGGGCCCGGTGGTGCGCGCCATGTGGGTGTCGACGTTCCACTCCGCGTGCGTGCGCATCCTGCGAGCCCACGGCGAGGTGCTCGGCTACCCGCGCCAGTTCTCGATCTACGACCAGGCCGACGCCGTTCGCCTCACCGGGTACGTGCTCCGCGACCTCGGGCTCGACTCCAAGCGCTTCACCCCGCGTGGCGTGCACGGCGTCATCTCGCTGTGGAAGAACGAGCTGATCGACCCCGACGCGGCGATCGCCCGTGCCTCGAACATCTTCGAGCGCAAGCAGGCCGAGGCGTACCGCGAGTACCAGGCCCGTCTCCACGCCGCCGGCGCGATGGACTTCGACGACCTGCTCACCAACGTGGTGCGGCTCTTCCGTGAGCACCCCGACGTGCTCGAGCACTACCGGCAGCGCTTCGAGCACATCCTCGTCGACGAGTACCAGGACACCAACCAGGCCCAGAACGAGATCGTCCTGCAGCTTGCTGGCGGTCATCAGAACGTCTGCGTGGTGGGCGACCACGACCAGTCGGTGTACCGCTTTCGCGGCGCCGACTTCCGCAACATCCTGCAGTTCGAGGACGCGTTCCCCGAGGTCACCACGATCGTCCTCGACCAGAACTACCGCAGCACCCAGACCATCCTCGACGCGGCCAACGCCGTCATCGCCAACAACGTCGAGCGCAAACCCAAGTCGCTGTGGACCGACACCGGGCACGGCGAGCGCATCGTCCGCTACCACGCCGAGGACGAGGGCGACGAGGCCATGTGGGTGGCCGGCACCGCCCAGCAGCTCCACCGCGACGACGCCGTCAACTGGCGCGAGATCGCCGTCCTCTACCGCACCAACGCCCAGAGCCGGGTGGTGGAGGAGGCGTTCATGCGCCTCGGCATCCCGTACAAGGTGGTCGGCGGCACGCGCTTCTACGACCGCCGCGAGATCAAGGACGCGATGGCGTACCTCCGCGCGGTGGTGAACCCGGCCGACGAGGTGAGCGTGAAGCGGGTGCTCAACGTGCCCAAGCGCGGCGTCGGCGACGCCAGCATCGCCCGGCTCGACGCACTCGCGAGCGCGGAGGGCATCTCGTTCGGCGAGGCGCTGCGCCGGGCCGACGAGGCCGGGGTGAGCGGCGTGGCCGCACGCGGGATCGCGTCGTTCGTCGGGGTGCTCGACCGGCTCGCCGCGATGGTCGCCGACCCCGACGTCAGCCCCGGCGATCTGCTCCAGGCCGTCCTCGAGGATTCCGGCTACCTCGCCGAGCTCGAGGCCGAGGACACCGTCGAGGCGCACGGCCGGATCGAGAACCTGGGCGAGCTCGTCGGCTCCGCCCGCGAGTTCACCGTGCTCGACGAGTTCCTCGAGCAGGTCGCCCTCGTGGCCGACACCGACGAGCTGCCCGAGGGCGAGGTCGACGACCAGGTGGTCCTCATGACCCTCCACGCCGCCAAGGGCCTGGAGTTCCCGGTGGTGTTCCTCGTGGGCTGCGAGGAGGGTGTGTTCCCGCACTCGCGCGCGCTCACCGAGCCCGACGAGATGGAGGAGGAGCGGCGGCTCGCGTACGTGGGCATCACCCGGGCGATGCGGCGGCTGTTCATGTCGCACTCGTGGAGCCGGATGCTGTTCGGGTCCACCCAGTACAACCCGCCGTCGCGGTTCTTCGACGAGATCCCCGCCGAGCTGGTGGAGTCGCGCGGCAACGTCTCGGGACGGTCGTCGTACGGGCGCCAGAGCTACCGCCAGCGCGACGACGGGTGGTCGAGCGGCGAACCGCCGCCCTACCGGCGACGGCGCAGCGTCGACGACCGTGACACCGACGCCCACCGCGACCGCGTCGTGGAGGCCGCCATGCGCGCCGGCCGGTCGGCCACCGCTCCGACCCCCTCGAACTCCCAGGAGCTCGGCCTGCGGGTGGGCGACGACGTGGCCCACCCCGCGTTCGGTGAGGGCGTGATCATCGAGATCCGCGGCAGCGGCGACAAGGCCGAGGCCACCGTGCACTTCGCGGGGGTCGGCACCAAGCACCTGGCGCTCGCGTGGGCGCCGCTCACGAAGCGGTGATCGGGTCGAGTCGCCCGTCGAGCACGACGGCGTCACGCACGGCCGAGGCCGCGCGCGGGAACCGGGCCAGGTAGGCGGCCACGAGCGCGTCACGCCGGGCCGGGTCGTGGACGACGCCGAGCTCCACGGCGTGCCAGCGGCGACGGAGGCAGATCTCGGCGGGCGCGGTCGTCCGGAAGTGCCGCCACCACCGCTTCTCGGCGGGCCGGCCGACGACGATGACGATCCGCCCGTCCGTCCGGGCGTACTGGGTCGGCAGGGTGATGGTGCGGCCGTCCGCGGTCCGGTAGCGCACGAGATCGAGCCGACCGCTCGCGACCACGTGGAGCGGTGAGGTCAGGAGCCACACGACGGGGCCGTTGGATGCTGCCACGACCTCATCATCCGATCGGCCGCCGACTCCTCCCAGGGACCTTCGTCACCTCATCGGTCCTCTCCTCCACCGCGCCGGGCCCGACGTGGTTGACTGTTCGACCGATGAAGGCAGCACTGCTGGTCGAGAGCCTCACGGGCAACACCTGGAAGGCCGCGGAGATGATCGGGTCGAACCTCCAGCAGGAGGGGTGGACCATCACCGGCCTGTCGAAGGTGAAGCACCCCGACCACGCCTCGATCCAGGCCGCCGACATCGTCCTCGTGGGCACGTGGACCCACGGCTTGTTCGTGGTGGGCCAGGCGCCATGGGCGGCGGCCACCATCTCCAACCTGCCCGCGATGCGCGGCAAGCAGGCAGCGGTCTTCCTCACGTACGCGCTCGACGCCGGCAAGAGCCTCGACAAGCTGATCTCGGCCGTGGGCGCGACGGGCGCCGAGGTGGTGGGCGGGCTGCTGGTGAAGCGCAACCACCTCGAGGCGCACACGGAGGCGTTCGCCGAGCGCCTCGTCGGCGCCGTGGGCGCCGTCTGACGGCCCGACGATCCCGTCGGCCCCGCGGGTCGGTCAGACCGAGGCGCTCGCCTTCGTGACGGCGTCGACCAGGTGCGACGGCAGCACGTCGTAGTGGTCGTGGCGCACCTCGAACGATCCTCGGCCCCCGGCGAGCGCACGGAAGTCGACGGCGTAGGTGCGCAGCTCGGCGGCGGGTACGTCGGCGGCGATGATCTGGTCGCCGTCGAGCGCGTCGCTGGCGACCACACGGCCGCGCCGGGCGCTGATGTCGCCGAGCACGTCACCCTGCAGCGCCGACGGCACGGTGACGGTGAGCCGTGAGATCGGTTCGAGGATGACCGGCGAGGCGGCGGCGATGGCGTCGCGGAAGCCCTGTGCCGCGGCGGTCTTGAAGGCCATGTCGGACGAGTCGACCGAGTGGGTCTTGCCGTCGACGCATCGGACGACCACGTCGACGACCGGGAACCCGAACACGCCCCCGGCCGCCATCTGCTCCTCGACGCCCTTCTGCACGGCGGCGACGTAGTTCTTCGGGATCGCCCCGCCGACGACGGCGTCGACGAACTCGAAGCCGGCGCCCCGACCGAGCGGCGCGACCTCCAGGTCGACCACCGCGAACTGGCCGTGGCCACCCGACTGCTTCTTGAGGCGACCCTCGGCCGCGCCCGGGCCGGAGATGGTCTCGCGGTAGGGCACCCGCACCTCACTGGTGGTGACGTGCACACCGAACTTGCGCTCGAGGCGGGCGAGCGCCACGGCGAGGTGCACGTCGCCGGTGCCGCGGAGCACGGTCTGGCGCGTGTCGTCGTCGAACACCACCTCGAGGGCCGGGTCCTCGGCCACGAGCCGGTGGAGCGCCGCCGACAGCTTGTCGTCGTCGGACTGCGAGACGGGTGTCAGTGCCAGGCCGTACACCCGCTGGGCCGGCGCCGTGAGCGGCACGCGCACGGGTCGGCCGCGTGGTGCGAGCGTGCTCCCCGTGCCGGTGGCCGCCAGCTTGGCGACGGCCGCGAGGTCGCCCGCCACCACCGACGTCGTCTCGATCTGCTGCGTGCCGGACACGTGGAACAGGGCGTGCAGCCGCTCGTCGGTGCCGCTCGCCACCTCGACGAGGTGGTCGTCGCTGCGAACGGTGCCCGACAGCACCTTGAACAGCGAGATCTGGCCGACGTACTGGTCGGCGACGGTCTTGAACACGTACAGCAGCGGGTCGCCGCCGGGATCGGCGGTGACCGCCACCTCGGCGTCGCCGGCGACCACGGTGACCGGGCGCTCGGCGGGCGACGGTCCGAGCTCGCACACGAGATCGAGCAGGCGGTCGACGCCCACCTCGGTGACACCGGACCCGACGAGCACCGGGAACTCGGCGAGCTC
>JALOLG010000205.1 GCA_025456105.1 Ilumatobacteraceae bacterium
GGAGGCGCTCCGCGACCGCCTCGTCGACGGTGTGCAGGCCGGTCTCGACGACGTCGTCGAGACCGTGCCGCGCGACCGCAAGGTGGCGGGGTCGGCGCACCTGTGCATCGGCGGGGTCGAGAGCGAGGCCCTCCTGTACCTCCTCGACACGGCCGGAGTGTGCGCCTCGGCCGCGTCGGCCTGCTCGAGCGGCGCCATCCAGACGTCGCACGTGCTCGCCGCCATGGGCGTCGCGCCGGAGTGGGCCCGCGGCGCACTGCGGATGACCCTCGGGCACACCACCACCGTCGACGACGTCGACCGCGCGATCGACGTGCTCGTCGACGCCGTCCGCCGGGTGCGACACATGGCGGCCACTCGGTGAGGGTCCTCGTCGCGATGAGCGGCGGGGTCGATTCCTCGATCGCGGCGGCGATGCTGCGCGATGACGGCCACCAGGTGGTCGGTGTCACGCTGCGGCTGTGGGGCGGCGACAGCGACAGCGGCTGCTGCAGCGTGTCCGACGTCGACGATGCGCGCCGCGTCGCCCAGCAGCTCGGGATCGACCACCTCGTGTTCAACTTCGCCGACGACTTCGATCGCCACGTCGTGGCGCCCTACGTCGCCGACCACGCCGTCGGTCGGACCCCGAACCCCTGCATCGAGTGCAACCGGCACCTCAAGTTCGACCGGCTGCTCGAGCGGGCCCGCGTGCTGGGCTTCGACGCGGTCGCCACCGGCCACCACGCGCGGGTCGTGCGGAGCCGTGACGGCGGCCACCGGCTCGAGCGCGGCGCCGATCGGGCAAAGGATCAGAGCTACGTGGTGCACGTGCTCGACCAGTCGGCGCTCGCGCGGGTCCTCATGCCGGTCGGCGCGCTCACCAAGGCCGAGGTGCGGGCCCGGGCCACCGAGCTGGGGCTGCGCACGGCCGCCAAGCCCGACAGCCAGGACGTGTGCTTCGTCACCGCGTCCGACGGGCGCCACGGCTTCCTCGGGCGCCGGATCGAGCTCCACCCCGCCGAGGTCGTCGACGACACCGGTGCGCCCGTCGGCCGAGTCGACGCCGTCGAGCTCGTCACCCTGGGACAGCGGCGTGGCCTCGGCCTCCCCGGCGGAGGCCCGCCCCGGTTCGCCGTCGAGGTCGACGTGGCCGGGCGCCGCGTCGTGGTGGGCGACCGCAGCCAGCTGCTCGACCCGGTCACGTACGTGGACCGCGTCGGCTGGACGAGTGAGCCGGTCGTCGGCGACGTGCTCGTGCAGACCAGTGCGCACGGGCGGTCGAGCGCGGCGCACGTCCGCCCCGACGGCGCGGGTGGGGCGGTGGTGCGGTGGGAGGAGCCGCACCCACGGGTCGCGGCCGGCCAGAGCGTGGTGCTCTACGACCTCGACGACCGGGTGGTGCTCGGTGGCGGCATCAGCCGACGGGCAGGCGCCGAGCCGCGGCCGAGCGCAGCGCCGCACCCGGTCGGGAGGGACTGACCAGGCACGCCGTGAGGTGCACCGCTCGGGCGGTGTCGCCGCCGGGCGGTGGCACGAGGAGCGCCGTCACCGACTCGGTGGTGGCGAGCTCGAGCGCATGTCCGCTGGCCGGTCCGGTGAGGTCGAGCGCACCCGTGTCGGCCGGTGCCAGACGCAGGCGCGCCACCTGGCTGCGGCGCAGCATCAGCGTCTCGGCGAGCACCACCGGGTCGTGCACCACCACGCCGGCGGGCACGAGCACGAGCCAGCGCCGGGCCAGCTGGTGCCATCGCGGCAGCAGGAGCGGCACCCCGGCGGCCGCCGCGACGGCGAGCAGGCCGCCGATCACCCAGCCACGCGCGGCCAGCAGCAGCGGCCCGATGGCCACCGCGGCCGCCCACAGGAGCCAGGCGAGCGTGCTGACGATCGCGAGCCCGAGCGGGGGGCGCAGCGGATGGCGCTCCTCGTCGCCGTACGCCGAGGCCTGCACGTAGGCGCGGCCGACCTCGCCGGTGTGGACCACGACCGACGTGGCGACGGCTGCCACGGCGAATCCGGCGAGTGCGGTGCCGCGCTCGCCGGCGACCGCACACGCGAGCGCTGCCACACCCGACAGCGGCACCACCACCCGGGCGAGGGTGAGCGTGAAGGTGGACGCCCACACGAGGGCGAAGACACCGGCGAGCCATGCGATCGAGGCCACCACCTGCGCCGTCGTCGCCACGGTGCTGCTGCGATCGGCCACTGCATCACCGATGACCGAGCTGCCCACCACGCCGACCACGATCCAGCCGAGCCGGGCGAGCCAGGGCAGCCAGCGAACGGGGTCGGAGGGGGCGCTCGGCATCCGGCCCAGGATGCTGGCTGGGCGGCTCGGTCGCCAACCCCGCGCCGAGCGGATCGTGGTCGCGGCGGGTCGGCGTGACAGCATGGCGGACATGGCCGCGCGGGGGAGCTTCACGGGGGTGCTGGCCGGCGGCACCACCGGCGTCGGCAGCCTGCCGCACCGCGACGCCCATGCGGCGGCCGAGTTCTCGATGCTCGAGCACGACGTGATGGTGGTGCCGAGCCTGCCGCGGCGCTCCCCGGCCGAGTCGATGATCGCGCAGGGGGTGGTGGGCATCCCGGGCGTGATGGTGGGTCAGTACGGGTCGATCGCCGTCGACGTGCGCCGGCTCGATCCGGCCGAGCCGGTGGCCACCGACGTCGGCAGCGACGGCTTCGTCGGCTTCCGCACCTTCCTCGCCCACGCGGCGGCCGCCGGTGCCGACGGCCGGCCCGTGAAGTGGCAGCTCGTGGGGCCGGTCACGCTCGGGCTCGCCCTGGTGCGGGCCGGGGCGCCGGTCGACATCGCGTTCGAGGTCGCGGCCGAGGCCGTGCGCGCCCACGTGCGGGCGCTCGCTGCGGAGGTCGCGACCGCGCTGCCGACGTCGCTGCAGATCATCGTGCTCGACGAGCCGTCGCTCGTCGAGCTGCTGTCGCCGGCGTTCCCGCTGGCGCCGGAACCCGCGGTCGACCTCATCTCGACGGCCCTCGCCGCGGCGGAGCCGCACGGCGCCGTGGGGGTCCACTGCTGCGGTCCCACCGACGTCGCGTCGGTGGTGGCGGCCGGTCCCGATCTGATGTCGCTGCCGGCCGGCAAGGAGCTGGTGACGGCGGCGGGCTACGTGCAGGAGTTCCTCGACCAGGGCGGCTGGATCGCCTGGGGTGCCGTCGCCACCGACGGCCCGATCGGTGTCACCGCCGGCCGGGCCTGGCACCATCTGTCGGGCGTGTGGTGTGAGCTCGTGCAGCGCGGCGTCGACCCGGTGCTGCTGCGCCAGCAGAGCCTCGTCACCCCCGTCTGCGGGCTCGGGATGCACACGCCGCCGGTCGCCGGGCGCATCTGCCACCTGGTCCGCGACGTCTCGCGCCGGGTCCGCGACCAGGCCACGGCCACGCGGTTCGTCCTCGGGGCCTGAGCGCCGTGTCCGAGGCCGATCGGATCGCCGAGCTCCGGGCCCTCGTGGCCTACCACGACGAGCGCTACTACGGCCTCGACGATCCCGAGATCAGCGACGCCGACTACGACGCCCTCGTGCGCGAGCTGCACGAGCTCGAGGCCCGCCATCCCGAGCTGCCGGCCACGGACTCGCCCACGCAGCGCCCCGGCCACGCCGCCACCACCGCGTTCGCGCCGGTCGTCCACGCCCTGCCGATGACGAGCCTGGCCAATGCGATGGACCGGTCCGAGCTCGAGGCCTGGGGCGACCGGCTCGTGCGAGCCCTCGGCGATGCGCCGGTGCGGTTCGTGTGCGAGCTGAAGATCGACGGATTGGCCGTGAGCATCCGGTACGAGCGCGGCCGCTACATGCAGGCCGCCACTCGCGGTGACGGTCAGGTGGGTGAGGACGTCACGGCCAATGTCGCCACCGTCTCGGCGGTCCCCGCCGAGCTCCACCGGGTCGCCGGCGACCACCCGGCCGTGCTCGAGGTCCGCGGTGAGATCTTCATGCCGCTGGCGAGCTTCGAGCGGCTCAACGCCGCGGCCGAGGCCACCGGCGACAAGCGGTTCGTCAACCCGCGCAACGCCGCCGCCGGCAGCCTCCGGCAGAAGGATCCGGCCGTGACGGCCCGGCGTGACCTCGCGCTCTGGGCGTACCAGCTCGGCGAGGTGCAGGGCGGCCCGGCCTTCAACAGCCACCTGGAGACCCTCGACTACCTGCGATCGCTCGGCCTGCCGGTCAACCCCGAGATCCGCGCGCTCGACTCGCTCGACGACGTGCTCGCGTTCTGCGCCCACTGGCAGGAGCACCGCCACAGCGTGGGCTACGAGATCGACGGCGTCGTGGTGAAGGTCGACGACCTCGCCCAGCGCGAGCAGCTCGGCTTCACCTCGCGGGCACCCCGCTGGGCCATCGCCTACAAGTTCCCGCCCGAGGAGCGCACCACGCTGCTGCGCGACATCCAGGTGTCG
>JALOLG010000206.1 GCA_025456105.1 Ilumatobacteraceae bacterium
CCGTTCGGCTTCCGCGACCGGGTGGAGTGGTTCATGGCCATCGACGACGGCCGGCGCGACACCGTGCTCGCCTGGATCGCCGACGAGCGTGCGGCGGCCCCCCAGGGGTCACGAGCGCTGGTCGAGTCCACCCGGGTGCTCGGCCGGGTCCGATCGAGCGAGCCGGTCGGCACGGCCGGTCTCGCGGGCGCTGCGCCCGCCGTCGAGGGCGCCGCCGTGGCAGCCTGGCCCCATGACCGATCCCGACCGCAACGACAGCGACGCCACCGGCCCCGATCGTTCAGCTGAGTGGGCCGCCCTGCGGGCCGCCCACCTCCGCGACCGATCGGTCCGCCCCGCCTCCACCGCCCGCGGCGTCCACCACGTGGCGCTGCTCAGCTCCGACGTCGAGCGCACCATCGGCTTCTACCAAGACCTGCTCGGATTCCCGCTCACCGACCTGTTCGAGAACCGCGACTACCGCGGATCCACGCACTTCTTCTTCGACATCGGGCACGGCAACGCGCTCGCGTTCTTCGACTTCCCGGGGCTCGATCTCGGTCCCTATCAGGAGGTGCTTGGCGGCCATCACCACCTCGCCATCTCGGTCGAGCCCGAGCAGTGGGCCCGGCTGAAGCAGCGGCTCGACGATGCCGGTGTCGAGTACGCCCACATCGACGGCTCGTCGCTCTACTTCCGAGGTCCCGACGGCGAGCGGATCGAGCTGATCTCCGACCCGCTCGGCGAGATGTACGGCAGCACCGTGCTCTGAGCGGATTTCGCGCGGCCGGCGGGACACGAGAAGACTCCGCGCATGGGAACCGGCCATCGGCAGACGATCGTGACCCTCGATCTCGAGGGCGTCCTCGTCCCCGAGATCTGGATCGCCGTCGCCGAGCGCACCGGCATCGCCGAGCTCCGGCGCACCACCCGCGACGAGCCCGACTACGACGTGCTCATGCGGGGACGCCTCCAGATCCTCGACCAGCACGGCCTCACGATGTCGGTGATCGCCGACGTCATCGCGGGGCTCGACCCGCTCCCCGGCGCCGCCGACTTCCTCACCGGGCTGCGCGAGCTCACCCAGGTCGTCATCCTGTCCGACACGTTCGAGCAGTTCGCCGCGCCGCTGATGCGCCAGCTCGGCATGCCGACGATCTTCTGCCACACGCTCGAGGTGGTCGACGACCGGATCGTCGGCTACCGCCTCCGCACCACCGACCAGAAGCGGCGCGCCGTGGAGGCGTTCCGCGATCTCGGCTACCGGGTGGTGGCCGCCGGCGACTCGTACAACGACGTCACGATGCTGCAGGCGGCCGATGCCGGGTTCCTGTTCCGGGCCCCCGAGCGCGTGCGCACCGAGTTCGCGGAACTCGCCGCCTACGACGACTACGACGAGCTGCAGGTGGCGATCGCCGCGGCGCTGTGACCATGGCGGCCCACCCCGACGACCTCGCACTGCTCGCCGCCATCGAGCGGCGGGTGCTGTGGCTCGCGGTGCGGATGGTCGATCACGCCAACCGGGAGCGCCCCGCCGACGAGATCAAGGTCGGCGGGCACCAGGCCTCGTCGGCGTCGATGGTGTCGATCATGACGGCGCTGTGGTTCGCGCACCTCTCGGGCGACGACAAGGTGGCCGTCAAGCCGCACGCGTCGCCGGTGTACCACGCCATCAAGTACCTCACCGGCGAGCTCGACCGCTCGTACCTCACCCGGCTCCGGTCCTTCGGCGGGCTCCAGGCCTATCCGTCGCGCACCAAGGATCCCGACGTCGCCGACTTCTCCACCGGCTCCGTCGGCCTGGGGGTGGTCGCGCCGCTGTTCGCCGCGGCGGCCCGGCGCTACGTCGAGGCCCACTTCGGCACCCGCGGCGACCGACCGGCCCGCTTCATCGCGCTCGCCGGGGATGCCGAGCTCGACGAGGGGAACATCTGGGAGGCCATCGCCGACCCGGCCCTGCGCGGCCTCGGCAACGTCATGTGGGTGGTCGACACGAACCGCCAGAGCCTCGACCGCGTCGTGCCCGGCCAGAAGATCAAGAAGCTCATGGAGCTGTTCGACGGTGCCGGCTGGCACGTCGTCGAAGCCAAGTACGGCCGCCGTCTCCAGGCGGCGTTCGACGCACCCGGTGGCGACCACCTCCGTCGCCACATCGACGAGATGGCGAACGAGGAGTACCAGTCCATGTTCGCCGTCCGCGGCGCCGAGCTGCGCGAGCGCTTCTGCCGTGCCGCCGACCCCGCCGTGCTGCGCCTGCTGGCCGACGTCCCCGACGACGAGCTCGCCGACCTCGTGCACAACCTGGGCGGCCACGACCTGGCGGTGCTGCTCGACGCCTACCGCGCCTGCGACGCGGTCACCGATCGGCCGAGCGTGGTGTTCGCGTACACCGTGAAGGGCTGGGGACTGCCGATGGCGGGTGATCCGCTCAACCACGCCGCGCTGCTCACCGGCGAGCAGGTCGACGCGCTGCGCTCGTCGCTCGGGCTCGACCGAGCCACCGAGTGGGACCGCTTCCCCGACGACAGCCCGGAGGGTGCCCGCTGCCGTACCGTCGGCGGCGAGCTCAACAACCGGCCACCTGCGCCACGCCCGGTGGTCCCGGTGCCCGAGTCGGCCGGCGGCCCACCGACGACCCGGGCCGTGAGCACCCAGGAGACGTTCGGCCGGCTGCTCGGCCGGCTGGCCGACCACCCGGGCGTCGCCGACCGGCTCGTCACCACGTCGCCGGACGTATCGGTGTCGACCAACCTCGGGGGCTGGATCAACAAGATGGGCGTCTTCGACCCCGACGTCCAGCCCGACTACCTCGGCGAGGGGCGGGTGCTGCGCTGGCAGCAGGCGCCTGCCGGCCACCACGTCGAGCTCGGCATCAGCGAGATGAACCTGTTCCTGCTGCTGCACGCGCTCGGGCTCGGCCACGAGCTGCACGACGAGCACCTGCTGCCGGTCGGAACGGTCTACGACCCCTTCGTGTGCCGGGGGCTCGACGCCTTGGTCTACGCCCTCTACAACGGCGCGCGGTTCGTGGTGGTCGGCACTCCCGCCGGCGTGACGCTCGCGCCCGAGGGCGGCGCCCACCAGAGCTCGATCACCCCGTCGATCGGGCTCGAGCTCCCGGGCGTCACCTACTGCGAGCCCGCGTACGCGACAGCCCTCGACTGGCTGCTGTGCGACGCACTCGCCGCGCTGCACCGCCCCGACGGCTGCGCCACCTACCTCCGGCTGTCGACGCGCCCCATCGACCAGACCCCGTTCGTCGACGTCGCGTCGCGCCTCGGGACCGACGAGCTGCGCCGCTGCGTCGTGGCGGGCGGCTACCGGCTGGTCGAGCCCGAGGGGCCCACCGACGTCGTGCTCGCGGGGTGCGGCCCGGTCCTCCCCGAGATCGTCGCGGCAGCGGCGCAGCTGCGCGACGAGGGCATCACGGCCCTGGTGCTCGACCTCACCTCACCCGACCGGCTCTTCCACGGCTGGCGGCGTCGGCTCCGCGAGGCAGGTCGCGCCGCCACCGCGTCGACCGAGGAGCACCACCTCGCCACCTTGCTCGTCGGTCACGAGCGCCGGGTCCCGCTCGTGACGGTGCACGACGCGTCGAGCCACCACCTGGCGTGGATCGGCAGCGTCTTCGGGGCCCCCACGGTGCCCGTCGGCGTCGACGAGTTCGGCCAGTCGGGCCGCATCGCCGACCTCTACCGGCACTTCGACCTGCTGCCCGAGCAGATCGTGAACGCTGCGCTCGTGGCGCTCGCCTGAGCCGGGCCGGTCAGTCGCGGATCTTGCGATCCATGTTGGCGTGGTAGTGCCCGATCTTGCACTCGCGCTCCGACAGCACGTTCTGCGTGTAGCCGCTGCTGCGCTTGGTGCGCTCGAGCTGGTCGTAGATCGCGATGTCCTCGCCCACGACCACCTTGAGACCGGCCCAGTGCTTCATGGTCTTGTCCCAGTAGCGCTGGTACTCGGGATCGTCGTGGTCGCCGGGGTAGACGATCTCCCAGCACAGGAACCGGGTGCGATCGACCGAGATCGGGATGGGGTTGAACACCTGGATGTGCTCGGGGTTGCAGTTGAAGACCGTGTTGGGGAACACGACGTAGTGGCAGATCGCCCACTTGTGGTGGTCCCAGTCCTGCTCGAGCCGGTCGAGGTACTCGGGCTTGGGCACGAAGCACATGTAGTTGTCGCCGACGATGTGGTACGAGGTGCGGCGGTTCGCCTTGGTGAACTCCGGCGGCACGTGGTGCAGCTCGGTCACGTGGTACGTCTCGTTGAAGCCGTCGACGATCGCCTTGTAGCTCACCGGCACGTCCCACTCGACGACCTCGTGGAGCACCATGTCCTCCATCCGGAACTGGCCGAGGTCGGCCATGATCTCCGGGCCGATCCCCTCCGCGAGCGACGGTGCCTTGTCGG
>JALOLG010000207.1 GCA_025456105.1 Ilumatobacteraceae bacterium
CACGAAAACGCCAACCACGAGAACGATGGGATCAGCCGACGCGGATGGAGGTGTCGAAGTAGTCGGCGTCGAGGGTGAAGCGGCCGTCGCGGACGGTGTGCAGGGTCCAGCCGGGCAGCTCGCCGCCGGGGAACCGGCACGTCCACTGCGACCACGCCACGGTGGTGTCGCCGGCGCAGTCGACGAGCTCGAAGGTGATGCCCTGCGCGGGCATCTCGGTCTTCATCTGCGTCATGTAGCCGGCGATCGCCTCGGCACCCTCGAAGCGGCCGTAGATGAGGTCCTCGAACACGGCGTCGGGGGCGAACAGCGGTGCGAGCTGCTCGTAGTCGCGGTCGTCTTGGACCCGCCAGAACTCGCGCACGAGATCGAGCGCCGGCAGCTCACCCGGGGCCGCCGCCGGTGCGAGCGCGGCCGACATGCCCGCGGCGCTCGCCATGTCGGGCTTCGGGCCGTCGGGGCGCAGGCGCTTCATCGCCTTCGGGTCGACGTAGTCGGCGACGAAGCACACCTTGCCGTCGCGCAGGCGGTACAGGCTCTGGCCCGGTACCGGGACGTCGGTGCCGTCGGGGCCCGGCCCGACCATCACCCACCGACCCCAGCCGCACACCGTGTCGGCCTCGATCTCCCAGCTCTCGAAGCGGATGCCCGACGAGGGCACCACCTGCTCCATGTGGCCCATGAACGCGGCGATCGCCTCCTTGCCGCGCTGGGGGCCGGCGAAGGGGTCGTAGTAGATGGCGTCGTCGGTCATGATCTCGACGAGCGACGTGTAGCGCTGGTCGGACTCGACGTTGGCGAAGCGGCTGAGGATGTCGACGGCTGGCCCGGGCATGCACCGAGCGTAGGTGGCCCCTCGGAACCGCCCGGTGTCGAGGCGACCCATGGTGAGAGAGTCGCGCCATGGGTGAGGATCACTTCCCGGAGCGGATCGCGGCGGGGTACGACGCGGCGACGGCCGAGACGTTCGCGCCCGGGGTGGTCGACCCGATCGTCGACGTGCTGGCCCGGCTGGCGGGCGACGGCGCTGCGCTCGAGCTGGGTGTCGGGACGGGCCGGATCGCGATCCCGCTCGCAGCTCGCGGCGTGCGGGTGCACGGCGTCGACCTGTCGACCGCGATGGTCGATCGGCTCCGGGCGAAGCCGGGTGGCGAGACGGTGGACGTGACGATCGGAGACATGGCGACCGTGCGCGTGCCTGCCACGTTCCGGGTCGCGTTCGTCGTGTTCAACACGATCACGAACCTGCTCACCCAGGACGAGCAGGTCGAGTGCTTCCGCACCGCGGCGGCGCACCTCGAGCCGGGCGGGTGCTTCGTGGTGGAGACGTTCGTGCCGGGCCTCCGACGCCTGCCGCCCGGCGAGTCACTCGTGGCGTACCACGTGGGGACCGACCGGGTGGACGTCGACGAGTACGAGGTGGTCGACCAGCGGCTCACGTCGCACCACTGGCTCACGACGGGAGGCGGCGTCGAGGTGGTGACCACGCCGCACCGCTACGCCTGGCCCGCCGAGCTCGACCTGATGGCCCGCATCGCCGGGCTGCGGCTCCGGCACCGGTGGGCCGACTGGCACGGCGCCCCGTTCACGAGCGAGAGCACCTCGCACGTGTCGGTGTGGGAGCGTGCGGCCGCCTGAGCCGGCCGGGACCGACGTCGATCAGTCGGCGAGCACGTCGACGACGCATCGGACCCCGGGAGCGCGGGCCAGGCGCCGATCGGCCGTGACCAGGCGGCACCCGAGTGCCTCGGCCAGCGCCACGTAGCAAGCGTCGAACGTCGATACGTTCGACCGGAGCTCGTACGTACGAGCGAGTAGCGGCCGCGTCGGCACGCGCATGATGGGCAGCCTGGCCAGGTCGTCGATCGCGCTGCGGAACCGCCGGGCGCTGAGCTCGTCACGCACCCACAGACGGCGCAGCACCGCCGCCGTCTCGGCGTCACCGACATCGGGCATCGACACGTCGCCCGCATCGCGCAGCACCGACCGGGCGAGCGAGCCGGCCGGACCATCGTCGGCCACGGCGTTCACGACGATCGACGCATCGACCACGATCACCGCTCGTGGCGCTCCTCGTCGAGCAGCTCGACCGCCCGCTCGAAGCCGATGCGACCGCCCGACCGACGCTCGATCCTGTCGATCACATCGGCCAGCGTCGGCTGACGCACCAGGCGCTCCAGCTCACCTACCAGGAACTGCTGGAGTGACTGGCCGGCGGCACCGGCTCGTCGTTGCAGCTCGGCGTGCACGTCGTCGGGGACATCGCGGATCAGCACGTTCACGCTTTCATTCTGCAAGCAGATGGCGACCGGGGCAATGCCCGATCCGTGGTCGTACGACGATCAGACGCCGCGTGCGGCGTTGTCGAAGCGCGTGTACTGGCCGAGGAACACCAGCCGCTTGGTGCCGATCGGACCGGACCGGTGCTTGGCCACGATCACCTCGGCCGACCCCTTGTCGGGCGACTCCGGGTTGTACACCTCGTCGCGGTACAGGAACATCACGACGTCGGCGTCCTGCTCCAGGCTGTTGTGAGCGATGACCCCGTTGGCGACGAAGTTGTGCGTGACGTCGATCGTTGCGTCGAACACCGGCTGCTCGCCGAGCGGCTCGATGGCGACGAGTCGATCCCAGAACACGTCGGACTCGGCGAGGTCGCGCAGCAGTGGATCGGACGTGACCGACGCAACGCGTCGAAGTCGCGCACGGGATGGGGCGGACTTGTAGAGCGCGGAACCGCAGTACGACATCTCGAGGCCGGCGGCGAGCTCGCGCGCCGTGAGGCCGGCCTCGGGCAGTGACTTGTGGCGGACGTGGTCCCAGATCGCGCGTGGGATGACATCGACGTTGGTGTTGGAGACGAGTGGTGTCACCCGGTCGACCAGCTCGCGAAGGCGCTCGGAACGGGCGCCGTGGACCCCGACGACCTCGGCGAAGCGCAGCTGCTCGTCACGACCACAGATGTCGACGTGGTACGAGGTACGGCACCGAGGATGCGGCACCGTGCGAATGCGACAGCGGATGTCGAGACGGAGCAGGAGATCGGCCACGCCGTCGGCGAGTCGACGACTGGTGGTGGCGTAGTAGATGTGCGGCGGACCGGACCGCGGCATCGTCACGGAGCCGTCGGTCGCCCAGAGGTGCCGGAGGAACAGCGCGATCGCCCGAGGTGAGCAGCTGAGCACCTCGGCGGGCACGACCTTCTCCCAGGAGCGTCGGTTCCACGCCCCGAGGCGGCGCAGCCACTCGGAGATCGGATGGTGCACACCATGGGTGAGTCGGCGAGGCGACGGCAGGTAGACCTGGGTCCACGTTCGCTCGGCGACGACACGGGGCTCGACACCGAACGCGCGGGACGCGGCACCCGTGACGGCATCGACGTTGGCCGGGTCGGTGGTCGTGTACTGGATCGCGTGCCGGTCGAGCGTGCAGCCATCGCCGAGCAGGTGCGCCAACAGGATCAGCTCGTCGTCAGACAGCGGGTCGACACCGTGGTCGCGCACAGGTACCCGCCGCGCCGTGGCGAGGTGCTCGCCGATGTCGAGCTGGTCGACCCGTTGCCATCCGTCGATCGTGAGGAACGGGTGGTTGGCGCTGGCATCGATCGTGCGCCCCGATGCGAACCGCAGCCGGAACGTCTCCTTCACCCCGCTCGGGAACGCGTGCGTGAGGTTCGCCGGCACGAGCCGGAAGTGCTCGTCGAGCGACCACACCGGCACGTCGGTCGCGCCCGAATCGACCAGCTCGCCCAGTGTGACCTCGGCGTTGGTGTCGGCGCGGACGAGCCGGGTGTCGGCCGTGAGACAGCCCGACTCACGGAGGTCAGACAGCATCGGGCGCTTGTCGGCGCGGGCTTCCAGGTTCCGGCTCAGCTGGCTCAGCGCCACGATCGGCACCTCGAGCTCGCGGGCCAGGATCTTGAGGTTCCGGGAGATCTCGCTCACCTCGAGCTGGCGGTTCTCGGAGTTCCCGTGGCCCGACATCAGCTGCAGGTAGTCGATGACGATCAGGCCGAGCGCGCCGTAGCGGGCCTTGATGCGCCGGGCCTTGGCGCGGATCTCCATCACCGTCACTCGCGGGTTGTCGTCGAGCAGGAGCGGCACCTCGAGCCGGCCGATCGCCTTGCCGATCTTGGCCCAGTCGGCCTCGGCGAGGCGGCCGGTGCGGATCTTGGTGGAGTCGACGCGCGCCTCGCTGGCGAGGATGCGCTGGGTGAGCTCGTTGTGGCCCATCTCGAGCGAGAACACGAGCACCGGCTTGGCCGTGTGCTGCGCCACGTTGGTGGCCATGCCGAGCGCGAACGCGGTCTTGCCGACGGCGGGGCGCGCCCCCACGATGTAGAGCGCGCTCGGCTGGAGACCCGAGAGGATCTCGTCGAGATCGGTGTAGCCG
>JALOLG010000208.1 GCA_025456105.1 Ilumatobacteraceae bacterium
CCCCGTACGAGCGACCGAGGCCCCGGACGAGCACGCCGCGGCCGTCGGCCGCCTGCACGGCGGTCGGCACGTCGGCGGCGTCGACCTCCACCGTGCGCGCCCGGCTCGGGGCCGTCCGGCCCCACCCGGTGAGCAGCTGACGGTCGGCGGGCACGGCAGACAACGCTACCGACGTCGGTGGCGTCAGTAGGGCCACTCGGGCACGGGCCGGCCGGCGGCTCGCAGCACCCGACCCAGGCCGAGCGAGAGCGCGACCTTGAGCGCGACGTTCTTCGCGAACCAGGGCAGCTGCGCGAGCTGGCGACCCGCGTTGCGCACCCGCTCGCCCGGCAGGGCCGGCAGGTCGGCCCGGTACTCCACGAGCGAGCGCGACCGACCGACGTATCGCCACCGCCGCCCGAACGTGAGGCCGCGCACGATGGCGAGCGTCACCCCGATCGACGAGAACGCATCGTGGATCAGCAGCGTGCCGCCGTCGCCCACCCGCCGACCCCACGCCGTGATGTCGGCGAGTGCGGGCCCGTAGCGGTGCGCCCCGTCGACGTAGAGCACGTCGACGGGGTCGTCGACCTGCGGGTGCGCGGCGTCGGAGAAGGCCCGCACGTGACGCACCCGATCGGCGACGCCGGCCGCTGCGAGATTGGCCAGGAACACCTCGTGATCGGTGGCGGCCGCCTCCTCGAAGCCCTCGATCTCCTGCGGGCCGCGGTCGTTGCCGTCGTGCGGATCGATCGCGACCACCTCCACCGACGGGTCCGACGCCGCGGCGAGCACGATGGTGGAGCGGCCCCGGAAGCTCCCGATCTCGACGATCCGCCCAGCCGGCGGGCAGCGCCGGGCCGCAGCCGCCAGACGTCGCCCCTGGTCGGGCGACATCCACCCGTCGACCTCGGCCACGAGGGCCAGGATCTCGTCGTCGGACGGCCCGGTCATGCGCTGTACACCGCGATCGCGTAGACGACCACCCACGACACGCCGAGCGCCTGGAGCCAGCGATCAGCCATGAACACCTCCTCGGGAGCGGCACCGTGACCCTGGTCGAGCACCAGCAGGTAGCGCAGCAGCGCCGTGAGCACGGGCACGACCGACAGCTCGTACCACGGGAAGTCCTCGGTGGAGCCGGCGCTCGTCTCGAAGGCCCACACGCAGTAGCTCAGGATCGTCGCGCCCACCGCGAGCGTGAGCACCATCCGGAGGTACTGCAGGCTGTAGGTGTCGAGCGTGGCCCGCACCCCGCCGGCGTCGTCGCCCAGCTCGCGCAGCTCTGCGTAGCGCTTCCCGGTGACGATGAACAGCGAGCCGAACGTGATGCACAGCACGAACCAGCTCGACATCGGCACGTCGACCGCCACGGCCCCACCTGCTGCCCGCAGCACGAAGCCCGACGCGATCACCACGAGGTCGACCACGGCGACGTGCTTGAACCAGACCGAGTACGAGAGCGTGAGCGCCACGTAGACGGCGACCACGACCACCATCTGCCAGCGACCGATCAGCGCGCTCGTTGCGAGCGACGCGACGAGCAGCCCCGTGCCGACGAGACGGGCGGTGCCGAGGGGGATCGCACCGGAGGCGATCGGTCGGTGGCGCTTCGTGGGGTGCGCCCGGTCGGCCTCGACGTCGAGCAGGTCGTTCCAGTAGTAGGTGCCGCTCGAGGCCAGGCAGAACGCGACGAACGCGAGGAGCGTGAGGCCGAGCTGCTCGGGATCGTCGAGCACGCCGGCCGCCCCGGGTGCCGCGAACACGAGGACGTTCTTCAGCCACTGCTTGGGGCGCGCTTCGCGGAGCAGGGCCGACATCATGACGGCGCAACGCTAACGACGGCCCGACCGACGCGGACGGGATGGTCGGCATCGGCCAGCAGGGCGTCGTCGCCCGCCGAGTCGCCGTAGGCCCACAGCAGCACCGCCGACCGCCCGCCCAGCACGTCGAGCCACTCGTGGAGACGCCGCACCTTCTCGGGCCCGCGGCAGTTCGGGCCGTCGAGCCGGCCGGTGCACCGTCCGTCGGGGCCCACCTCCAGGCGGGTGCCGAGCACGCCGTCGACACCGAGCCGGTCGCCCAGCTCGTGCAGGTAGAGCTCGAACGACGCCGACACCATCACCACCCGGTGCCCCTGCGCCCGGTGCCAGGCGAGCCGGGCCACGGTGTCGCGGCGGAGGCGGGCGGCGTGGATCTGCTCGCCGTGCCGCACCCCGAGCGCGATCAGCTCGTCGACGGGTCGCCCGGCGAAGGCGACCTCGGCGGCGAGCGCCTTCAGGGTGTCGCGATCGCGTCGCACCAGGGCCGGCAGCGCCGATCGGGACCGGGCGACCAGCCCTCGGGCGAGGCCCGAGGTGCCCGCCACCCTGCGCAGGAAGGGCACGACGGAGTCGTGCGTGGTGAGGGTCCCGTCGACGTCGAAGGCGGCGACGGTCAGGTGCACGGGTGCTCATCCTGGCAGGGGACCGCCGGGTCGGGCTGCGATACTGCCCGCCGTGCCCCGCCTCGCCGAGATCCGGTCGTTCCACCGGCGCCGCATCCGGATCCCGGTCGGCCCCGGCGACCTGGTGCTCGACGTCGGCAGCGGCGACAAGCCGCACTGGCGGGCCGACGTGCTGCTCGACCGCTACGTCGACGCGGAGCACCGCGGCCAGCGCTCCGGCCGCAGCGCAGCGGCCGTCACCCATCCGCTGTTCGACGCCGACGCGGCCACGATGCCCTTCGCCGACCAGGTGTTCGACTACTCGATCTGCTCGCACGTCCTCGAGCACGTCGTCGACCCCGGCGCCGTGCTGGAGGAGCTGATGCGGGTCTCGCGCGCCGGCTACATCGAGGTCCCGGAGGCTGCGAGCGCGAAGATCCTCGACTTCCCGAGCCACCTCTGGTGGGTGCGGCTCGTCGACGGCACGCTCGTGTTCGAGGCCAAGTCGGCCCGACACTTCGACCCGGAGATCGGGTCGTACATCGAGCGCAGCGGCATCGAGCGCCAGCTCGCCGACCTGCTCGACTCGCGGTTCGACCACCGGGTCGTGTCGCTCGACTGGTCCGGCCGGATCCCCTACCGCATCGAGGGCACCCCGCCCGCCGAGCTCGTGGCCGCGGCCATGGCCACCGGCGGTCACCAGCGGGTGGGCCAGACGCTCGCCGCGCGCAGCCTCACGGCCGTGCTCACGATCCCCGAGCGCGGCCGCCGACGCCGCGATCGCGTGCGCTTCGACGACGTCGTGCGCCCCGACCTGCGAACGGGCACCGACGAGCTCCTCGAACGACGCGTGTACCGCGTCGGCTGAGCCGTCCTCCCACTACAGCGACAGCAAGATCCCGATCCCGGCGGGCACCACGATGGCTGCCACGACGAGCAGCACGATCGCGTAGATCGCGAACTGCAGCGCCTGGTCCTCAGGCGGGTCGCCACATGCGCCGATCGTCCGGTACAGACCGGCGAGCGGCTCGTCCAGCGCCAGCCTGATCCGTCGCCGCGACACCCCGGCGGCGAAGAGCACGGCCCATGCCACGCCGCCGAGCAGCAGTGCCATGAGCACGACGAGGACCACGACGACGATCGGGTTCCCGAACGCAGCGCCGATCGCGTTGCCGAGCCCCGAGAACAGGCCCGACAGGAACGCACCACCGACCAGGAAGGTGGGGATCCCGAGCGGCTCGCCCTTGAGGTCGGCCGAGAGGCCCTGCATCTGCAGGCGAGCCCGACGCAGCACGGCGTGCTCCGGGCTCCCCCACGCCGAGTTCGCCTCGCGCAGCTGGTACAGCTTGCGCAGGCGGTCGACCAGGCTGTTCTGGTGGCTCCGGACGATGAACCGGGTCACGAGCTGCACCACCCACGACGCGACCGGGCGCAGCGGGCCCACGGCGGACGGCATCGGGGCGGCCCGGACCCCGTTGCGGTCGAGCACCTCGAGCCCGCGCACGACCAGCCGGTGCGCCTCCTCGAAGTGCGCAGGGTGGGCGAGTGGGCGGCGCAGCGCCTGCTGGCGCACGATGTCGGACTCCGCACGTCCACGGACGCCCAGGTCGTCGAGGATGCGCTCGCGCTCGACGTCGGAGTCGGCCGTGAGGAGGCGGAACGCGTCGAGGCGGTCGGTGAGCGCCTGGATCGGCGATCCCTCCGCTCCCTGATCGTCGGCCATCCCCACGGCACCGTACCCGCGCTGCCACCTCGACCGGGCTCAAGTCCCAGGCGTGCCGTGCCGATGCAGGGCCGTGAACCTCGGTCGACGCTGCGTGCTCGTCGGTGCCCTCGCTGCGGCGGGAGCGACGACGCTCGCCTCGGCGGCCGCCGCCACCGACGACCCGGCCCAGTACAAGGCCGGCCTGGTCACGCTGTGCAGCACCGACTCCGTCGTGCGAGTCGGTGCCCTCAACGAGGCGCCGGTCGACGTC
>JALOLG010000209.1 GCA_025456105.1 Ilumatobacteraceae bacterium
ACGATGCAGCGGAAGCCGTCCCACTTCGGCTCGAAGAGCCAGCCGTCACCCGCCGGGATCTCGCGCGCCAGCTTCGCCAGCATCGGCGCGAGGGGTGGGGTCACGGGCAGCGGCACGGGCTCCATCCTGCCGCGGTCACGACAGGACGAGCGCCCGCCCGCACACGTTCTGGATCTCGAGGCCGGGGTGCGAGTTCACCTCGAGCACGAGGGGACCGCGCCGGGCGTCGACCACCGCGTCGACGCCCAGGTAGCCGAGCCCGGTCGCCGGTCCGCAGCGCACGGCGAGGTCGACGACGGCGTCCCAGTGGGGGACGGGCATCCCGACCAGCGGTCGGCCGTCGTCGGGATGGTGTTCGACCGGTCGGCCGTGCTGACGGGCGCGGGTGATCCGGCCGGAGGTGAGGTCGACGGCGGCACCGATCCCGCCCTGATGCAGGTTGCTGCGCCCCCTGCTGGCCACGGTCGGCAGGCGCACCATCGCGAGGAGCGGCACGCCGCGGTGGACGATCACCCGCAGGTCGGGCAGGCCGAGGCCGTCGGGCGCCAGATCGGGGTGCGGGCGGAGCAGCGGCTCGACGAGCGCGACGTCCTCGTCGAGGTCGGAGTGCTCGCCGGCGACGATGCGCTCGGCGTGGCGGCGGGCGACCTCGATCGCCACTGGGCGCGCCGCCACCAAGACCCCGCGCCCTTGGCTGCTGCGGGCCGGCTTCATCACCCAGGTGGGCGGGAGCAGCGAGGGATCGAATCGTGCGAGGCCGAGCCGACCTTCGACGGCGGTGAGCGTGGGCGCCACCGGGATGCCGGCTGTCTGGAGCAGGTGCTTGGTGACGACCTTGTCGCGCACCGCTGCGATCGCGGACCGGTCGTTGTCGCGGCCGATCACGACGTTGCGGGCGTTGATGCCCACCGGGCGTGGGCGACGCCGACGGATCACGACGCCACCGCCGCACGCTCGGCCCGCAGCAGCCGGCGGAATCGGACCAGCTCGGTGACGCGCAGCCCGCGGTATCCGCCCACGACGAGGCAGGCACCGAGCCCGACCGCGCTCGGCACCACCCAGTGCTCGGTGAGCAGCACCGGGCCGATCCAGGTGAGCGCGACCGCGATCGCGCCGGCCGACGCCAGCGTGGTGCCGCACAGGCGGGTGGCGGCGCGGGCGCCAGCCACTGTGTGGTCGCTCCACGTGCGCTCCACGACGATGGCGAGCACGACCATCGGGAGCCCGACCGCGTCGCCGTCGAGCACGCCCGTTGCCACGACGGCGGCAGCGACGACGATCACGAGGGTGCCGAGCCTGGCCTGCCGCGCGATGGGCAGCCGGTCGAGGACCGGCGCCACGGCGAACCCGGCCCCACCGGCGACGAGCAGCGCCGCGGCGACGTCGCGAGCACCCAGGTCGGCGGCCGTCAGCGCGAGCAGGGCGGGCGCGAACACACCGACCGTCCGCAGGCCGACCACCAGCCGCAGGGTCAGGGCGAGCGCGATCGCGATCGGGAGGAGGGCCAGGAGCTGATGAGGGGTGAGCTGCATGGAGCGCAGGATCCGGGCCGGAGGTGACACGCCGGTGAGTCCGATGTGAGGATCGGTTCATCCGCCGGCACCGTCCGTGCCGTAGACGATGAGAGATGTCTCATCGGGGGCTCATCGGGGTCTCCCCGGCGGTCGCCAGGATCCACGCCATGACCGAGCGCTCCACCTCCCGATTCGCTTCGCCCCTCATCGCCCTCGCGGTCGGGGCCACCGCCATCGTGGCCGGCGTCGCGATCGCGGCGCCCGACGAGTCCCCCGGTCTCGGTGCCGTCGAGTCGGTGCAGATCGCGCCGTCGTTCGAGCGCGTCGGGGCACCGCCCGCCGCCACGGCGACGCCGCCGCCGAGCCCGACCCCCACGAACGCCCCTGCCTCGCCGACGACCGTCACGGCGACGGTGCCCGTGGTCGCCGCGGCTCCCGTCGTCGAGGCGATCGCCTCGCCGGTGCCGGACCCGGCTGCTCCCGCTGCCCCGCCGCCTGCACCTGCCCCTGCCCCTGCTCCCGCTCCCGCTCCCGCTCCTGCACCTGCCCCCGCCCCGGCGCCGGTCGCCGACGACGATGACGGCGACGACGACGACGGCACTGATGACGACGGTGCGGACGACGACGGTGGGGACGACTGATCGATGGCGCGCACCCGGCGCACCAGTGCACGCGTCCGCCTGTTCCTGACGAGCCTCGCCCTCGTGGGTGTGGCCCTGCTCGTCACGATCGCACTGCTCCGCCAGGTGCTGCTGCGCCAGCTCGACGACCGCGTCGATCGCTCCCTCGTGCAGGAGGCCGAGGAGATCACCGAGTTCGCGGCGTCGAGCACCCCGGAGCCGGGCGAGGACCCGGCGACCTTCGCCCGACGGGTGCTCACCGAGTACCTCGCCACCAACGTCGCCGACGACCAGGAGAGCCTCGTCGCCGTCCAGGACGGCATCGCGTTCCTGCGCTCGGCCGGCGCCCCCGGCGACGTGTCCGGTCAGGTGGCCGAGTTCGCCGCCACCACCCGGCCCCGGTTCGTCGAGCTCGACACCGACGCCGGCCCGGCTCGCGTGCTCGCCCAGCCGATCCTCGACGGCGAGCGCCAGGTCGGCCTGCTCGCGATCGCCTGGTTCACCGCAGCCGAGCGCGAGCTGGTCGAGCGCACGATCCGCGACGCCGTCGCCGTCGCTGCTGCGGCGTTCGTTGCTGCTGCGGCGCTCGCCTGGGTCGCGACCGGTCGGATCATGCGCCCCGTGATCCTGCTGGCCGACACCGCCCGCGACATCACCGAGCACGACCTCCACCAGCGCATCCCCGTCGAGGGCAGCGCCGAGGTGGCGTCGCTGATCGTGAGCTTCAACACGATGCTCGATCGGCTCGAGCAGGTCGTCGGCACCCAGCGCACGTTCCTCGACGACGCCGGCCACGAGCTGCGCACGCCGATCACGATCATCCGCGGCCACCTCGAGCTCGCCGGCGACGACCCCGAGCGCTTCGCCGCGAGCCGCACCGTGGTGATGGCCGAGCTCGACCGGATGAGCCGCATCGTCGGCGACCTGCTCACCCTCGCGAAGGCCGAGCAGGTCGACCTGCTCGCGCGGCGGCCCGTCGACGTCGACGAGCTGGTGACCGACCTCCGCGATCGCATGCGCCACCTCGGCCCGCAGCAGATCGAGGTCGACGCGCTCGCCGCCGGCGTCGTGCAGCTCGACCCCGACCGCATCACCCAGGCGGTGCTCAACCTGGCCGCCAACGCCGTGCGCCACACGCCGCCCGACGGCACCGTCGCGATCGGCTCGCGCTTCACCGACGACTCGTTCGAGATCTGGGTGCGCGACACCGGCGAGGGCATCGACCCGAGCGACCACGAGGCGATCTTCGAGCGGTTCCGCCGCAGCCCGGGCCAGCGCTCGCCCGGCGGCAGCGCCGGCCTCGGACTGTCGATCGTGCGCCTCGTGGCGCGCGCCCACGGCGGCGACGTGCGAGTGGACAGCGCCCCCGGGGAGGGCGCCACCTTCACCATCTCGATCCCCGCCGACCCGATCCCCCACGAACCGGAGCAGACATGGCACGAATCCTGATCGTCGAGGACGAAGCCGGCATCGCGTCGTTCCTCGAGAGCGGCCTCGGCGCCGCCGGCCACACCACGATGGTGGTGGCCGACGGGCGCGAAGGCGCGGCCATCGCCCGCGACGACGCGTTCGACCTCGTCCTGCTCGATCTCGGCCTGCCAGGGCTCGACGGCATGTCGGCGCTGCGCCAGATCCGCGCTCGAGGCGAGACGCTGCCGGTGATCATCCTCACCGCGCGCGGCGAGCTCGACACGACGATCACCGGCTTCCGCGACGGCGCCGACGACTACGTCACCAAGCCGTTCCGGTTCGAGGAGCTGCTCGCCCGGATCACCGTGCGCCTCGACGACGGCGCCCGCCGCAGCCGAGGCGCCGGCACGTCGACGATCGAGGTCGGCCCCTGCCAGCTCGACACCGGGGCGCGGACGATCAGCGTCGACGGGCGAGTGGTCGATCTGTCGAACCGCGAGTACGCGCTCGCGCTGGTGTTCTTCGAGCACCCCGGCCAGGTGCTCACCCGCGAGCAGCTGCTGTCGCGGGTGTGGGGCTACGACTTCGACCCGGGTTCCAACGTGGTCGACGTGTACGTGGGCTACCTCCGCAAGAAGCTCCCGGCCGGGATGATCGAGACGGTGCGCGGCGCCGGGTACCGCCTCCGCTCGTCGGTGGAGTGACCGGGCCGCCGCCGAACTAGCGTCGCCCGACGTGACCAGCCCGATGCAGGACAAGCTCGACGACCTCGCCGCGCGGCGCGAGGCCGCCCGCAACGCCGGCTCGCCCCGCGCCGTCGAGCGCCAGCACGAGA
>JALOLG010000210.1 GCA_025456105.1 Ilumatobacteraceae bacterium
CGTCGGTGGCCTCGAGCGCCACCGACGGCCCGGCGAGCACGAGCGCAGGGTCGAGGTTGCCCTGCACCGCGAGCTCGGCGCCGAGCCGCCGCCGGGCGTCGGCGATGCGGGTGCGCCAGTCGAGACCGAGCACCGTCGGGTGGGCGGCCCACATCGCCTCGAGCAGGTGGTCGCAGCCGATGCCGAAGTGGATGGCCGGTGCCTCCGGGTGCCGCCGGCGCAGCTCGTCGAAGACAGCCCGGCTGTGCGGCAGGACGAACCGCTCGTAGTCGGCGCGCGACAGCGCTCCGGCCCAGGAGTCGAACAGCTGGAACGCGCGCGCACCCGCCGCCAGCTGGACGCTGACGAACTCGATCGCCGAGGCGGCGAGCCGCTCCATCAGCTCGTGCCAGAGCACCTCGTCGGTGTGCATCAGCGCCTTGGTGTGCTGGTACGTGCGGCTCGGGCGCCCCTCCACGAGGTAGCTGCCCACGGTGAACGGCGCGCCCGCGAACGCCAGCAGCGGCACGGTCGCCGGGAGCTCGGCCACCACCAGCTCGACCGTGCGCGCCACGTGGGTGACGTCGGACGGCTCGAGCGGGCGCAACCGGCCGAGGTCGGCCCGGGTGCGCAGCGGCCGCTCGGCCACCGGCCCCGTTCCAGGGGTGACGTCGATGCCGTAGCCGACGGCATGGGCGGGCACGACGATGTCGCTGAAGAGCACCGCGGCGTCGACGCCGTACCGGCGCACGGGTTGGAGCGTGATCTCGGCCGCCACCTCGGGTCGGGCGATCGCCTCGAGGATCGAGCCCGAGCCGCGCAGCGCGCGGTACTCCGGCAGGCTCCGGCCGGCCTGCCGCATGAACCACACCGGCGTGTGCGCCGCGCGCTCTCCCCGGGCGGCGGCCAGGAACGGCGCCGACGCGGGTGCGAGCTGCGGTTCGGGGGGTGAGGCGGGGGCCACCATCTGGGGTGGGACGCTACCCGCCCGGTAGGATTCACCGACTCCCCGTCGGGCCGGCTCGAGGGCCGTCCGGCAGCCCCGACACGCCCCACCATGACGCAGCAGCACCCCGATCTGGCCGACGAGCAGGCGTTCATCGATCACGCGTACGACTGCCTCGAGGCCAGTCGCGACGCGGCCTGGCGCCTCCGCGACCTCAACGAGGCCGACCTCGGGGGCACGTTCCAGGCGCGGTTCGAGCGCAACGCGTTCGACGAGGCCCTGCTCAAGCGCCTCGCCGACCTCGACCTGGGTGACGCCGCGCTGGTGTTCGGCCGGATCGACCGCTACGCCGAGTCGCCCGACGCGCTCGAGAGCTTCCACATCGGTCGCCTGGCGGTGGCCGACGCCGAGAGCGAGCCGGTCGTGGTCGACTGGCGAGCGCCGGTGGCCGAGCCGTTCTACCGGGCCACCGGGCGCGAGCCGATGGGCCTCGCCCGCCGCCGCCACTTCGCCGTCGAGGGCCGCACCCTGCTCGGCATCGAGGACGAGCTCTTCGGCGAGGGCCACCTCGGCCTCGGCCACGACGAGGGCCTCGCCGGCGACGCGCCCGTGCTGCGCGGCTACAGCACCCTGATCGCCTCGCTCGAGCGAGGTCGCACGGGCACGCTCGGCGACATCGTCGCCACCATCCAGGCCGAGCAGGACGAGATCATCCGCTCGCCCCAGGCCGGGGTGCTGGTGGTGCAGGGCGGCCCGGGCACGGGCAAGACCGTGGTGGCGCTCCACCGTGCCGCGTACCTGCTCTACACGCACCGGTTCCCGCTCGAGGACCAGGGCGTGCTCGTGATCGGACCCAACCGCGTCTTCCTCCGCTACATCGAGCGGGTGCTGCCCTCGCTCGGCGAGGCGGGCGTCGACCAGGTGGTGCTCACCGACCTCGTGCCCGACGTCCGCTTCGGCGGCGTCGACACCCCGCTCGCGGCCCGGGTCAAGGGCGACACGCGGATGTCGGCCGTGATCGACCGTGCGGTCACCGACCGAGAGCGGCCGTTGCGCGACGACCTCGTGGTCCCGTTCCGCTCGGGCTACGTGCGCCTGCGGGCCGGCGAGAGCGCCCGCATCGTCCAGGCGGCGCGCCGTCGGTTCCGCCGCCACAACGCCGCCCGCAAGTGGGTCGAGGGCGAGGTGTGGGCGGCGATGGCCGCCACGTGGCGCGAGGGCGACGCGACGGCGGGCGAGGTGAAGGCGGCGGTGCGCTCGGTCGTCGAGGTGCGCGAAGCCCTCGAGCGGATGTGGCCGGTGCTCACGCCCGCCGAGCTGCTGCACGACCTCTTCGGATCGCCGGCGCTCCTGCGGCTGGCAGGGCGCTCGGTGCTCGACGAGCACGAGATCGAGGCGCTGCACCGGCCGCGGTCCGCCCACGTCGACGAGGTGCGCTGGACCACCGCCGACGCGGCGCTGCTCGACGACGCTCGGGAGGTGCTCGGGCCCCGTCCCCGCCGCGACGGCAAGATCGACGAGGCCGACGAGATCCGCACCTACGGCCACATCGTCATCGACGAGGTGCAGGACCTCACGCCGATGCAGCTGCGCATGGCCACGCGGCGATCGCTCAACGGCTCGATGACCGTGGTGGGCGACATCGCCCAGGCCACGGGTCCGCTCGCCCCGTCGTCGTGGGACGACGTCGTCGCCCACCTCCCCGACCGCAAGCCCGCCCGCGTCATCGGGCTGTCGGTCGGCTACCGCATCCCGGCCCAGATCATGGAGCTCGCCAACCGCGTGATGGAGGCGGCCACGCCGGGGCTGCGGGCCCCCACGTCGGTGCGGGTCGGGGTCACCGGCCCCGAGGTCCGCGCGGTCGACGACGTGCTCGCCGGTGCGGTCGCCGCGGTGCGCGAGCTCACCGGGCACCTCCCGGCCGGCAGCGTCGCCGTGGTGTGCCCCGACCGGATGGCCGACGCCGTGTCGGGCGCGCTCGCGTCGGCCGGCATCGAGCACGGGCGGGCCGCCGTCGCCGGCCTCGACGCCGACGTCACGGTCGTGCCCGTGAGCGTGGTCAAGGGCCTCGAGCTCGACGGCGTCGTGGTGGTGGAGCCGGGCGACATCGCCGACGACGAGACCCTGGGCCTGCGGGCCCTCTACGTGGCGCTCACGCGCTCCACGCAGCGGCTCACCGTGGTGCACGCCCGGCCGCTGCCGACGCCACTGCGCCCGGCCTGACGCTGCTCGGGCTGCTCGGCCGGGTCAGCCGGTGGCTGCGAGGTTGGCCACGAGCTCGTCGGCGAGCTTGGCACCCTTGCTCGCATCGGCCGGACGACGACGCTCGACCGCCGTGCGGCTGAGGTCGACGGCCTGCTGGAAGCCGAACAGCGCGCCGGGGTGCTGCTCCTCCACCAGGTCCTCGGCGATCGCCCAGGTGGCCTCGATGCGCTCGAGCAGCTCCTCGTCGCCCTCGTTCTCGACGACCCGCTCGGGGAGCGCCGCCATGTCGACGACCAGCACGGCGAGGAGCTCGTCGAGCGTCCCCTCCACGGGGATCGGGATCGTGACGGTGACCGTCGGTGCCGGGGAGCCGTCGGGCGTGGTGGCGTCGGACACGACCGTCGTGTCGCCGCAGCCGGCGACGACCAGCAGACCGGCCAGCACGACGGCGGCCGCAGGGACCGTGCGGCTCACGCGGTGACCAGGATGCGCTCGCTCGCGAACGAGCCGACGCCCACGTGCCGGCCGTCGATCTCGACCGTGAGGGTGCCGTCGGGCGACGCCGCGGTGACCGTGCCGGAGCGGCCCGGCCGGATCGAGCTGGCCTCGAGGTACTCGAGCAGACCTGGGGTGAACTCGAGCTCCTCGGGGATGCGCCGCACCGTGAAGCCGGCGCCCACGCCGAGGTCGGCGAGCGGCCGGGCGTCGGGGTCGACGTAGTCGGAGCCCGGGATCGGGTTGCCGTGCGGGCACGTGGTGGGGCTCCCGAGCAGTCGGTCCATCGCGGCTTCGACCGAGTCGGACATGACGTGCTCCCACCGGCCCGCCTCGTGGTGGGCCTCGGCCCACGACAGCTGGAGGACGTCGGTGAGGAACCGCTCCGCGAGGCGGTGCCGGCGGACCGTGCGCTCGGCGAGGCGGTGGCCGGCGGGGGTGAGCCGCACACCGCCGTCGGTGGTGACGAGACCCTCGGCCTCCAGGCGGCGGACCATCTCGCTCACGGCCGGGCGGCTCACCTGGAGCCGCTCGGCGATCCGGGCCTGCTTGACCTCGACGTCGTCCTCGCCGAGCTCGAAGATGCACTCGCAGTACTCCTCGAACGCCGGGTGGTGCTCGCCGGGGGCTGGCATGCCCGAATCGTACCCCCGCCTCCCGGAGGCGGCATGCCAGACTGGGTGACGTGCGCCGCATCTGAACCGGTCCGATCCGCTCGCTCCCGTCGGAGGTTCACCCCATGACTG
>JALOLG010000211.1 GCA_025456105.1 Ilumatobacteraceae bacterium
TCTTCATCCGTCGCAGCGATCGTCGGGGGCGCACCGCATGCAGGACATCATCTTCTTCCTCATCCTCGGGCTGGGAGTCGGCTCGCTCTACGCGATGCTCGGCGTCGGCCTCGTCATCGGCTACCGGGGATCCGGCGTCATCAACTTCGCGTTCGGCGCGATGGCGATGTACGGCGTCTTCACCTTCGACGAGGCGAAGAACAACGGCGCCATCCAGCTGCCGTGGGTCGACATCCTCCCCACCGACTGGCTCAACATCCCGCAGGAGATCAGCATCGGTGACGGTGGGGTGAGCACGCCCGTGGCGTTCGCCATCGCCGTCGCGATGTCGGTGCTCATCGGCCTGATGATCCACTTCCTCGTGTTCCGGCCGCTCCGCAACGCCGCGCCGCTCGGCAAGGTGATCGGGTCGGTCGGCGTGATGCTCTACCTCCAGGGCGTCGCGCAGGTGCACTTCGGCGGCACGGGTCGCCAGCCCCAGTCGATCGTCCCCGACGACCCGATCGACAACTTCCTCGGCCTCGGCAACACGATGCCCCAGAGCACCCTCTGGGCGGTCGGCTTCGCGCTGGTGGCCGGCTTCGGTCTCTCCCTCTTCTACCGCAAGACCCGCTTCGGCCTCGCCACCCAGGCGGCCGCTGGCAACGAGAAGGGCGCCGTGCTGCTCGGCTACTCGCCGCAGTTCCTGGCCGCCCTCAACTGGGTGATCGCGGCGGTGCTCGCCACCGTGACGGCGATCATCGTCGGCCCGATCCAGGGCTCGCTCACCCCCATCGGCCTCACCGGCCTCGTCGTGGTGGCCCTCGGCGCCGCACTCGTCGGCAACCTCAAGGGCATCATGACCACCACCTTCGCCGGCCTGCTGCTCGGCTCGGTGATCGCGCTGCTCGGGTTCTGGTCGTCGAAGGACTGGTTCCCGGAGTTCCTCCGCTCCGGCGCCCGCCAGGCCGTGCCGCTCGTGGTCATCGCCGCCGTGCTGTTCCTGCGGGGCAAGGCGCTCCCGCTGCGCGGCACGATCGAGGAGAAGCGCCTGCCGCTGTCGCCACGCCCGGTGCGCGTGTGGCAGCACGCGCTCGTGTGGGGTGCCATCGCCATCGCGGCGGCGTTCATCTTCGAGGACTCCGGCTCGCGGACGGTGTTCGCCTTCGCGCTCACGACCTCGCTGATCGCAGCGATCGTGATGCTGTCGATGGTGATCATCACCGGCTACAGCGGCCAGATCTCGCTGGCCCAGATGTCGCTCGCCGGCGTGTCGGCGTTCTTCATGGCGCGGATGCTCGCCGACGGCAGCACGACCGCCACCAACCCGTTCCCGGTCGACGGGCCCGACCTGCCGTGGCCCATCGCCTCGGTGCTCGGCGTCGTCGTGGCGGTCATCGTGGGTGTCGTCCTCGGGTTGCCGGCGGTGCGCATCCGCGGTGTGCAGCTCGCGGTCGTCACGCTGGCGTTCGCCATCTCGCTGCAGACGCTGTACCTCGAGAACCGATCGCTCACCGACCTCAGCGCCGGCGCCCCGGCGAACATCCCGAGGCCGTACTTCTTCGGCATCGACGTCGGCTCGGTCGGCAAGAAGGGCCTCAACGACAACCCGAACTTCACGATCTTCGTGGTCGTCGTGCTCATCCTGTGCTGCTTCGCCGTGGCGAACCTGCGCCGCAACGACACGGGCCGACGGTTCCTGGCCGTGCGGGCCAACGAGCGGGCCGCGTCGGCCGCCGGCATCAACGTCACCCGCACCAAGCTGCTCGCCTTCGCGATCGCGGCGGCCTTCGCCGGCATCGGTGGCGTGATGCTCGGCTTCAAGCAGGTCGACGTGTCGTCGGCGAACTTCGTCTACCAGGCGAGCCTCGTGTTCCTGGCGTTCGCCTACCTCGGTGGCATCACGTCGATCAACGGCGCGATCGTCGGTGGTCTGCTCGCACCGGCCGGCGTCATCACCGTGGTGAGCAACTACTTCTTCAAGGAAGCCGACATCACGAGCTACGTCACGATCATCGGTGGCGCGTCGCTGGTGCTCACCGCGGTGCTGCACCCCGAGGGCATCGCCCCGTTCTTCCAACCGCTGCTGCGGTACTTCGGCAGCTGGCTGAAGCGGGCTCGCGGTGCCGAGTGGGCGGGCGTGGCCAAGCGCCTCGGACCGTGGTTCGTCGCCGGCGTCGTGCTCGGCTACCTCGTGTGGCCGCTGCGGGTCGACTCGTACTCCGCCTTCTGGATGCCGCTGCTCGGCGGCTTCCTCGCCCTGTTCATCCGCACGATCTTCCTGCAGGTGAAGGCGGCGATCACCGGCCAGGGCGGCCACCACGGCCCGCCCGGCCACGAACCACCATCCACCCCATCCGACGTCGCTGCCGACGTCGCCGTCGCGGAGCCGGTGTGACATGGCCCTTCTCGAGACCCGCAGCCTCACCGTCCGCTACGGCGGCCTGGCCGCCAACGCCGACATCGACATCGACGTGCCCGAGGGCAAGCTCGTCGGCCTGATCGGCCCGAACGGCGCCGGCAAGACGACGTTCATCGACGCGATCACCGGCTTCACCTCCCCGTCGGGCGGCACCGTCACCTTCGACGGCCACGACCTGAACGGCATGTCGCCCGATCGACGGGCCCACCTCGGGCTCACCCGCACCTTCCAGTCGCTCGAGCTGTTCGAGGACCTGTCGGTGCGCGACAACCTCCTCGTCGCCGCCGAGAAGCCGCAGTGGTACTCGTTCCTGCTCGACCTGTTCCGGCCCGAGCGCAACCGCACCAAGCACGAGTCGGTGATCGATTCGGCCATGGCGGCGGTCGAGCTCGGCGACCTCGCCGACCGACTGCCGAGCGACCTGTCGCACGGCCAGCGCAAGCTCGTGGGCGTGGCCCGTGCGCTCGCCGCCCAGCCCAAGCTGCTGCTGCTCGACGAGCCGGCGGCCGGCCTCGACACCGCCGAGAGCCAGAAGCTCGGTGCCCACCTGCGCGAGCTGGTCGGCAGCGGGACGACGATCTTCCTCATCGACCACGACATGGGCCTCGTGCTCAACGTGTGCGACTACATCTACGTCCTCGACTTCGGCCGGATCATCGCCCACGGCACCCCGGCCGAGGTGCGGACCGATCCCGCCGTCATCGCCGCCTACCTCGGCGAGTCGGCCGGTGAGGCCCAGGCCCGCGAGGGCGCACAGATCAGCACCGCGGTCGCCGCCGGTGCCGGAGCGGACGGAGACACCGATGGCCACTGACGTCAGCACCGCCGTCGCCACCGAGCGGCTCATCGACCTGCAGGGCCTGCACGCGGGCTACGGCGAGATCGCCGTGGTGCGCGACCTCGACCTGCACGTCGGCCCGGGTGAGGTGGTGGCCCTGCTCGGCCCGAACGGCGCCGGCAAGACCACGACGCTGCTCACCATCTCGGGGCTGCTCAAGCCGGTCGAGGGCACCGTCCACGTGCTCGGCAAGCCCACCGCCGGCATCGCGCCGTACAAGGTCGCCCGGTGGGGCCTGGCCCACGTCGCCGAGGATCGCTCGCTGTTCTTCGACCTCACGGTGGCCGAGAACATCCGGCTCGGCCTGTCGGGCAACAAGGCGCAGCGCAAGGCCGCATACGACCAGGCCATGGACCTCCTGCCGGCGCTCGCACCCCTCGGCAAGCGCCAGGCCGGCCTGCTGTCGGGCGGCGAGCAGCAGATGCTCGCGATGGCGCGAGCGCTGGTGTCGAACCCCAAGTGCCTGCTCGTCGACGAGATGAGCCTCGGTCTCGCGCCGATCATCGTCGAGCGCCTGCTCCCCATCGTCCGCCGCATCGCGGACGAGACGAGCTGCGGCGTGCTCATCGTCGAGCAGCACGTCCACATGGCGCTCGAGGTCGCCGACCGCGCCTACGTGCTCAACCACGGCGAGCTCGTGATGTCGGGCACTGCCGAGGAGCTCGCACGCGATCGTCACCTGCTGGAGTCGAGCTACCTCGGCGAAGCGGCGATGCACTGACCCGACCTCGTGGCCGACTGGATCCTCTTCGGCTCCCTCGGCCTCGCCGCGGGCGCGGTCTACGCCGCGATCGCGATCGGCGTCATCCTCGTCTACCGGGGCTCGGGCGTCGTCAACCTCGCCCAGGGTGCGATGGCGATGTTCCCGGCCGCCGTCTTCGTGTCGCTGCGCACCGAGGGCGTGCTCGTGCTGCCGGTGGTGGGCATCCCGGGCTCGTTCGACCTGGGTGGACCCTGGCCGGTCCTGCCGGCGTTCATCGTGGCCGTGGCGGTCGGCGTGCTCATCGGCCTGCTCGCGTACCTGCTGGTGTTCCGGCTGCTCACCGATGCTGCACCGGTCAGCCGCCTCGTGGCGTCGGTCGGCCTCACGATCGTGCTCCAGGGCGTGGCGGTCGCCCAGGTGGGCACG
>JALOLG010000212.1 GCA_025456105.1 Ilumatobacteraceae bacterium
GAACCAGGCGATCTCCACGGGTGCGGTCACGGCAGCGGCACGCCCTCGGAGGCCTGGATGATGCGGTAGACGTCGTGGCGGTCGAGCGACACCTGGAGCGCACGGGTGGCGGCCCGGATGCGATCGGGCGCCTGGCTGCCGAGGATCGCCACGGGTGCCGACGGGTGCGCGAGCACGAACGCGAGCGCGACGCACACCCGGTCGGTGCCCTCGCGGTCGGCGAGGTTGTCGAGCGCGGCGAGGAGCTCGGGGTTCACCCCCTCACCGCTCGCGATGCGGCCACCGGCGAGCGGGCTCCATGCGAGTGGCACCACGCCGTGCTGCATGCAGGCGTCGAACGTGCCGTCGCGCAGCGGTTCGAGGTGCAGCGCCGAGTACTGGGGCTGGTTGGTGGCGATCGGGAACGGGAGGTGGGCCTGCAGCGCGGCCACCTGCGCAGGGGTGTGGTTCGACACGCCGACCTCGCGGACCTTGCCCTCCTCGCGCAGCGCGGTGAGGGTGGCCGCCACCTCGGCCGGGTGGGTCAGCATGTCGGGGCGGTGCACCTGGTAGAGGTCGATCACGTCGACGCCGAGGCGGCGCAGCGACGCCTCGCACGCGGCGCGCAGCGCCGTGGGCGACGAGTCGTACGGGACCGGTGGCACGATGCCGCCCTTGGTGGCGAGCACCATGCGGTCGCGCAGGTGCGGCGCGGCGGCGAGCACCCGGCCGAGCAGCTCCTCGACCGCGCCGAAGCCGGTGCCGCCCCAGTCGAGGCCGTACACGTCGGCCGTGTCGACGAGGTTCATGCCGGCGTCGAGCGCGGCCTCCACCGTGGCCTGGGCCGTCGCCACGTCGTCGTCGGTGAAGCGCCACTGACCGTGGGCGAGCGGTCCGACGGGCGGCAGCGAGCCGATGGTGCGGGGATCGGTGCGGACGAGCGAGCTCATGGTGGCCCCGTTGTACTCGGCCTGCGGGGGTGGGGCGCGTAGCGTGCGACGGGCATGGAGGCGGCGACCGACGACGAGGCGACCCGGTCGTCGCCGGGTGTGGTGGCTGCGTCGGTCGTGGCGCTCGCGCTGTTCCTGCCGGTGGCGGTGGCGCTGGTGGCGCTCGTCGCCGGCGACCGCTGGTTCCCCACCGGCGACATGGCACAGGCCGAGCTGCACGTGCGCGGCTTCTGGGGGGACCCGCCGCTCGTGGGCGCGGCGGGCCGCATCGCCGACAGCGACGGTGTGCAGGGGTCGCACCCGGGGCCGGCGCTCTGGGTGGCGATGTGGCCCGTCTACGCGCTGTTCGGGTCGAGCGCCGCCGCGCTCCAGGTGAGCGTCGGGATCGTGCACCTGCTCACGCTCGGCCTCGTCGCGTGGCTCGCCTGGCGTCGCGGCGGATGGGGGTTGCTGCTGCCGCTCACGGTCACCCTCGCGCTGGTGGTGCGCGCCGGCGGGCCCGAGGTGCTCACCGAGCCGTGGAACCCGTGGATGGCGCTGCTGCCGTTCGTCGTGGCGCTGCTCGCCAGCTGGTCGGCGGTGGAGGGCGACCTGTGGGCGGCGCCGATCGCGGTCGCGGCGGCGAGCTACGCCGTGCAGGCGCACGCGGGCTACGCGCTCGTGATGCTCGGGGTGCTCGGCCTGGCGCTCGTGGGCGCCGTCTGGCGGTTCTGGCGCAGCGATCGTCGTCGGGCGCTCGTGCTGTGGGTGATCGTGGCGTTCGACGTCGCGGTGATCGCGTGGATCCCACCGATCGTCGACCAGCTGCGTCGCGATCCCGGCAACCTGTCGATCCTCATCGACCACTTCGGCTCGCCGAACGAGCCGGGCCTCGGGCTCGGCCGCGTGGCCGAGATCGCAGCCCTGCAGCTGAGCCTGCTCGGCCCGTGGGTGCTCGGCGCGGCTCGTGAGTCGTTCGACTTGATCGCCGCGGTGGGTCTGGCCGGCATGGTCGTGCTGTGGGGGGTGGGGGCGCGGTCGGCGTGGCGGCGGCGCGCCGACGACGAGCTGCGGTTGCACGGGCTGCTCGCCGCGGTGTGGGTGCTCGCCGTGGTGTCGATCAGCCGCATCTTCGGGCCGTACTTCGAGTACACGATCCGCTGGGTGTGGTTCGTCGCCGCGCTCACCGTGGCGGCGTCGGTGTGGTCGCTCACCCGCACCTGGGACGGCCCGTCGCGCCGCACGGCCGAGCGCGTCATGGCGGCCGTCGCTGCTGCGGTGCTGGTGCTGGCCGCCGTGCAGTTCGGTCGGCGGGCCGAGCCCACCGGCTTCGCCGACGGCGAGCTGGTGGGGGCGGTGGTGCCGGCGACGGTGGGGCAGCTCGATCCCGAGGCGCGTCACCTGGTGCAGTGGTGGGACGTGGCGCTCGTGGGTGCGGCCGGGTTCGGCACCCTCCTCGAGCTCGAGCGGGAGGGGTTCGACGTGGTGGCGCTCCCGACCTACTCGGCCGCCGTGCTGCCGCACCGGACCGCGCCCGAGGACTCGGTCGACGCCGTGCTGTACGTGGTGACGGGTGAGGGTCCGATCGCCACGGCCCGCACCCGCGAGGGGGTCGACGAGCTGGCCTACGCCGACCTGCGGACGGCGGAGGAGCGGGCCGAGTCGGCGCGGCTGCGCGCCGAGATCGAGGCCGCGCTGGCGGCCTTTGTAGTCGATGAAGACCTCCACCCGGTAAACCCCTGGCTCGCTGGTGATGTACGTGCACAGGTCGCGCCGCTTCCAGGTCTTGACCACCTTGCCGTCTTTCAGCAAGTGACACGACGCCATGACCGCACCCGACACCGCCGCCCTCGCCCGTCGTGCGATCGGGCTCGTCGACCTCACCGATCTCGACGACCGCTCGTCGGTCGCGTCGGTGCAGGCGCTCTGCGCCCGGGCCGTCGAGCACGGCACCGCCGCGGTGTGCGTGTGGCCCGACTTCGTGGCGACCGCTCGCTCGTCGGTGGGCGACTCGGGCGTGCAGGTGGCGACGGTCGTGAACTTCCCGTCGGGCACCGAGCGGCCCTTCGCCGTCGGGGTGCAGACCGAGCGGGCGATCGTCGACGGCGCCGACGAGATCGACGTGGTGCTCCCGTACGGCGCGTTCGTGGCCGGCGACCTCGAGCGGGCGGCAGGTGTGCTCGACACCGTGCGAGCCGCGGCGGGCGCGCTGCTCGTGAAGGTGATCCTCGAGACCGGCGAGCTGCCCGACGTGGCCACCGTCGAGGCGGCCGCTCGGTTCGCGGTCGATCACGGCGCCGACTTCGTGAAGACGTCCACCGGCAAGACGCCGCGCTCGGCGAGCCCGGAGGCGGCGGCCGCGATGCTGCGGGTGATCGCGTCGGCCGGCCGCCCGGTGGGCATCAAGCCGTCGGGGGGGATCCGCACGCTCGCCGACGCCGAGCAGTACATCGCGCTCGCCGACGGCGTGATGGGCGAGGGCTGGGCGACGCCGGCGACGTTCCGGTTCGGGGCGAGCGGCCTGCTCGACGCGCTGCTCGCCGCGGTCGAGGGCGACACGTCGGCGTCGTCGACGAGTGCGTATTAGGAGGTCCAGGTCATGGCATCGCTGCTGCCGCAGGAGATCATCCGCACCAAGCGCGACGGTGGCGAGCTCACCGTCGCGCAGATCGAGCGGTTCGTCGCCGGGCTCGTCGACGGATCAGTGGCCGAGGGTCAGGCGGCGGCGCTCGCGATGGCCGTGTTCTTCAACGGCATGACGCTCGCCGAGCGGGTCGCGCTCACCATGGCGATGACGCGCAGCGGCACGGTGCTCACGTGGGACGACCTCGACGGTCCCGTGGTCGACAAGCACTCGACGGGTGGCGTGGGCGACACCGTGAGCCTGATGCTCGCTCCGGCGGTGGCGGCGTGCGGCGCCTTCGTGCCGATGATCTCGGGGCGCGGCCTCGGCCACACCGGCGGCACGCTCGACAAGATGGCGTCGATCCCCGGCTACCGGGTGATGCCCGAGCGCGACGAGTTCCGTCGTGTGGTGCGCGAGGTGGGCTGCGCGGTGATCGGCCAGACCGACGACCTCGCGCCGGCCGACAAGCGGCTGTACGCGATCCGCGACGTGACGGCCACGGTGGAGTCGATCCCGCTGATCACCGCGTCGATCCTGTCGAAGAAGCTCGCCGCCGGGCTCGACGGGCTGGTGATGGACGTGAAGTGGGGCAACGGCGCGTTCATGTCCACCCACGACGCCGCGCAGGCGCTCGCCGACTCCCTCGTGGAGGTCGCGGTCGGGGCCGGCCTGCCCACGTCGGCGCTGCTCACCGACATGAACCAGCCGCTCGCGTCGGTGGCCGGCAACGCGCTCGAGGTGCGGTACGCGATCGACGACCTCACCAACGCCCGGATCGAGCCGCGCATGCGCGAGGTCGTGGTGGCGCTCGGCGCCGAGATGCTCGTGGTGGCCGGGATCGCCGCCGATGTCGCGGCCGGCCGATCGGCGATCGAGGCCGCGTACGCCGACGGTCGCGCCGCGGCGAAGTTCGCCGAGATGGTCACTGCGCTCGGTGGTCCGGCCGACCTGGTCGAGCACCCCGAGCGGCACCTCGCAGCGGCGGAGGTGGTGGTGGCCGTCGACGTGCCCGCCGGCACCGTGCAGGCGATCGACACGCGGGCCGTCGGGCTCGCCGTGGTCACGCTCGGCGGTGGCCGCACCCGGCCGCAGGACCCGATCGATCCTGCCGTGGGGCTCGTCGATCTCGCCGAGGTGGGCGAAGCGGTCGGCCCCGATCGGCCGCTCGCGATCGTGCACGCCCGCACCGAGGATGCGGCCGCTGCGGCGGCGGAGCAGGTGCGTGGGGCCTACGACGTGATCTGAAGCGCGGTCACGCCGACCCGGCTACTGTCCCGGCCGATGAAGAGCTTCCTGGCCGAGTTCAAGACGTTCATCTCGAAGGGCAACCTGCTCGGGATCGCCGTCGGCTTCGTGATGGGCGCCGCCTTCACGGCGGTCATCAACTCCCTCGTCGAGAACGTGATCATGCCGATCGTGGCGATCCCGTTCGGCGAGCCGAACTTCGACAGCGCCCTGATCATCACCATCAACGACGCCCAGATCCGGCTCGGGGCCTTCCTCACCACGTTCGTCACGTTCGTGCTCACGGCGTTCGTGCTCTTCCTGATCCTGAAGGCGTACAACAAGAGCACCGGTAGCGAGGCCGCCGGCGCCGACACCGAGATCTCGCTGCTGCGCGAGATCCGCGATCAGATGCGCCAGGGCAGCTGACCGACCCACCATCGAGCCGAGAACCAGGAGACCCCCGTGCCCGGACCCATCGAAGTCATCACCATCGCGTTCCCAGGCAGCCGCTTCAACGGCGCGGTGCTGCCCGAGCTCGCCCGGCTGGTGGCCGACAACACCATCAACATCGTCGACGGCCTGTTCGTCACCGTCGAGGCCGACGGCACGCGCACGCTCGTCGAGATCGACGACACCGAGCTCAGCGACGAGCTCGGCCAGCTCGCCGATCTGTTCGACGAGGTCGCGGAGCTGCTCAGCGACGAGGACATCGACGAGCTCACCGCTGGCCTGGCGCCCGGCGACTCCGCCGTCGTGCTCACGATCGAGCACACCTGGGCCACCAGGTTCCAGGAGGCCGTCATCGAGTCCGGTGGTGTCCTGGTGTCGAGCTTCCGCGTGCCGGCCGACGTCGTCGACGACGTCCTGGCTGCGCTGAACGAGGGCTGACGGCCCGCACATCCACGAACCACGAACGAGCACACGAGGAGCACAACATGCGTCGACGAGTCGGACGTCCCGGCGTGGTGGGCACGATGGCCCGCACCGCCGTCATCGCAGGCACCGCCACCGCCACCGCCAACGCGGTGTCGAACCGCAGCGCCAACAAGCAGGCCGCTGCGCAGCAGCAGCAGGCCGCCATGCAGCAGGCCGCCTACGAGCAGGGCGCGGCCGATGCCGCGGCTGCTGCCGCTGCCGCACCGCCGCCACCGCCGCCCGCTGCGCCGGCGGCGGCCGAGACCGACGTGATCGCGCAGCTCACGAAGCTGGGCGAGCTGAAGGCGGCCGGTGTCCTCACCGACGAGGAGTTCGCCGCCGCCAAGGCCAAGCTGCTGGGCTGAGCCGGTGTACCCGCCCGACACGATCACGGTCGACGATCGTGGTGCGGTGCGGGTGGTCACGATCGACCGGGTGGCGCGCCGCAACGCGGTCGACTCGCGCACGGCCGCCGCGCTGCGTGAGGCGTTCGAGTCGTTCGACGCCGACGAGGCGCTGCACGTCGCGGTGCTCACGGGCGCCGGTGGCGTGTTCTGCGCCGGCGCCGACCTGAAGGCGCTCGCCGAGGGCGACCGCCGTCCGGTGGGCGACACTGGACCCGGCCCGATGGGCCCCACCCGGATGGTGCTGTCGAAGCCGGTCATCGCCGCGATCGAGGGGCCGTGCGTGGCGGGTGGGCTCGAGCTCGCGGTGTGGTGCGATCTGCGGGTGGCGGCATCCGACGCGGTCCTCGGCGTGTACTGCCGGCGGTTCGGGGTGCCGCTGGTCGATCTCGGCACGATCAACCTGCCGCGGCTGATCGGCCACAGCCGGGCGATCGACCTCATCCTCACGGGACGCGGCGTCGACGGGGTGGAGGCCGAGCGGCTCGGGCTGGTGAACCGGGTGGCCGAGCCGGGCCGGGCGCTCGAGGTGGCGGTGGCGCTCGCCGAGGAGATCGCTGCGCTGCCGCAGCGGTGCCTGCGCAACGACCGCCGGTCGGCGATCGAGCAGTGGGACCTCCCGCTGGCCGATGCGATCGTGAACGAGGCCCGCTACGGCCGCGACACGATCGCGTCGGGCGAGACCGCCGCCGGCGCCGCCCGCTTCGCCGCCGGCGCCGGCCGCTCCGGCACGACCGTGCCGCTTTCGTGATTGGGGGGTGTCATCTGGACACCCCCCAATCACGAAAGACGTCGGTCAGGGGGCGCGGCGGATGCGGATCGGG
>JALOLG010000213.1 GCA_025456105.1 Ilumatobacteraceae bacterium
CCAACCGGAGCACCTCGAGCTCGCGCTCGGTCAGGTGCCAGGCATCGGCGGCGTCGCGCTGGGGGCTCGCCGTCGCGGCCAGGCGCGCCCGAGCCGCGATCGCTGCGGCGTGCCGCGTGACCGTCGGATGGCTGGAGGACGCGAGGACCGCCGCGAGCAGGGCCGCCGCCCGATCGCGATCACCGTCGCCCAGCGCCCCGACCGCCTCGGCGAGGTCGAGCCATCCGATCTCGGCCGCGAGATCGGCTCGGAGCAGCGCCTCGCGATCCCGATCACGATCGAGCGGCCCCACCCCGTGCCGCCAGGCCGCGGCCACGACCTGCCACGCGGACGCTGTGCGGTGGCGCGCGCCGGCCCCGGTTCCGCGCGCCTCGACGACGAGCGTGCGGATCTCGGCGACCGACCGCTCGAGCGCTGGATCGCGGGACGGTACGAGCGCCAGCAGCGCCTCGGCGCGTGCCAGCGCCCACTCTCCGGCTCCGGCTCGCAGGAGCGGCGCGGCGCCGCCCACTGCGGTCGCAGCGGCCACAGCAGCACCCACCGGGTCGTCGCCTGCCAGCGCCACCTCGACCCACACGGCGCCGATCGACGCTCCGTGGAGGCGGATCGCGTCGTCGGGCACATCGATCGCACCCGAGACCGCCGCCGCCGCCGTCGCGACGTCACCGACGGCCAGCGCCATGCGCGCTTCGGCGAGGCGACGCATCACGACCCCGGTCGCGGGCACCACCGAGAACCTGCGGCTCAGCAGGTCGCGGGCGGCGTCGACGGATCCCACATGGGTCGCCGACAAGGCGCCGCAGGCGGCGAGCACGGGCGCCAGCGAGCGGGCGAGCCCCACCCGCTGCGCCCCCTCCACGCCCTCGACGGCGACCGCGAGGCACCGGCGGTGCTCACCCAGGTGGTGCAGGGCCTCGGCTCGGTTCGTGCGGGCGAGGTACTCGAGCCGAGGGCTGCCCGCGCCACGCGCCGCCGCCTCAGCCGACTCGAGCATCGTCAGGCCGACCTCGGTGTCGCCGAGCGCCAGACGTGCGATCCCGACGGAGCCGAGCGCCCAGGACTCGTCGTGGCGACGGCCGCTCACCCGGGCCGCGGCGAGCGCCTGCTCGGCCACCTCGCCGAGATGACGGAACCGACCCGCCACCAACATGGCGCCGGCGGCCCGCGTGAGCAGCTCCGACCGAACTGCGACGTCACAGTCGGCGGCGGCGCTCACCACCTCGACGGCGAGCTCGTAGGACTCGTCGTAGCGGAGCTGGTTGCCGATCGCCGTCGCCAGGAGCGCTTTCGCACGCAGCGCGACGTCCCCGCCGAGCGCGGCTGATCCGATCTGGCCCGCTCGCCGGGCGAGCACCTCGGCTCGAGCGTCCTCGCCGGCGTCGACTGCGGTCGCCGACGCTCGGAGCAGGAGCATCGCCAGCTCGTCGGCTTCGAGGTCGGCATCCTCGATCGCGAGCTCGAGCTGGGCGAGCGCGGCGACGGGGTCGCGCGCAGCGTCCGCGAGGTCGGCGGCACGCAGCGCAGCACGATGAGCCGCGGGGCGCTGGCCGGCGAGATGACGGTGCCGGGCGATCGCGACCGCATCGGCCAACCCGGGCTCGACGAGTGCATCGAGCCGGTCGGCGACGGCGGCGTGCAGCACTCGGGCCTCCGATGGGAGCAGCGTCGACTCCACGGCTTCGCGCAGCAGCGCGTGGCGGAACCACAGACCGTCGTCGTTGGGCACCACCAGACCGGCGTCGAGCGCTGCGCGCAGGGCGTCCTCGGCATCCCGACGTTCGATCCCGACGATGTCCGCGATCACCTCCGGCGCCATCCCGCGACCCACGACCGCGGCGGCGCGCAGGATGCGCGCCACGTCGTCGGGCACCTCGTCGATCTGGCGACGCAGGATGGCAGCGAGCGTCGGAGGGAGGCCACGGTCGCCGACCGCGAACGCGCGGGCCAGCTCCTCGGTGTGGAACGGGTTCCCCTGGCCGCGGCGCCACACCGCGGCCAGGTCACGTGGTGAGAGCGCGCCGCCCGCATGGTGGTCCGCGAGCTCGGCGACGTCGTGCGCCCCCAGCGGACCGACCACGACCTCGGTGCAGTGCTCGAGTCGGAGGAGCTCGGTGCGCAGCAGCTCGAACGGGTGCCCACGTGCACCGTCGTCCCTCACCGTGCCCACGAGCAGGACCGGCTCGTCACCGAGGTTGCGGGCGAGGAAGTCGACCGCCCCCACCGTCGACGGGTCGGCCCAGTGGAGATCCTCGAGGATCAGCACGAACGGACGCTCGAGTGCGTGGGCCGCAACGGTGTCGAGCAGCGCTTCGAGCACGCGCAGGCCGCCCGATCTGCCCGCCGGGGCGTCGGGCGGAGGCCACGGCGCGTCGAGCGGGCGCAGCGCCGCCGACAGCGGCGCGAACGGCAGGTCGTCGCCGCCGATCGAGACGGCTCGGCCCAGCGCGACGACCACGCGATCGCCCCACGCCGCGATCGACTCCTGCAGGAGTCGCGACTTGCCGACGCCTGCCGGCCCACGCACCAGCACCACCTGGGCGCGCTGCGATGCAGCGCGCCCGAGGGCAGCGTCGAGTGCCGCCCGCTCGGCGGCCCGACCCAGGAACGGGGCGGCGCGATCACCCACGACCGTCAGTGTCCCATGGGTGGCTCAGCGGAGCTGCTGCTGGATCCGGACGGCGTCGACCGACGACGTCAGCCGGTGCGACGTGCCGTGGCTGCCCGGTCGCCGGCCGACGGTGCGTCGGCCGGGGCCGGATGCCAGCTCACGGATGTGCCACGCGTTCACGGCGATGATCACCGCGTTGAGGGTCACGAAGGCGAGCAACCCGAGCCGGACGTTGGCGACGAGCATCACCACGGCCGCAACGAGGTTCACGACCCGGAAGCGCAGTGGGTCGGCGAGGGCGAGGGAGGCCACGACGGCGACGGCGCCGATCCACGAGAGCACGTCCATCACCCCACCTCCTGCACGACGACGGCGTGCGGCTCGAGCTGCCTGGCCATGTGGACGAGGCCGCCGCAGGCGGTCGCGGCGGCCGTCGGCTCGAAGCCGAACCGCTCGTAGAGCCGTGCAGCAGCCGGCATGTCGGCCGGTGATGTGACGAGCCCGACCTCGGTCAGGCCGTGCGACGCCAGGCGGTGGAGCATCGATGCCAGCAGCAGCGGTGCGACGCCACGGCCACGAGCCATCGGCCGCACGAAGAACCGGGTCAGCTCGGCGCGCTCGGTCTGCACACGGGCACCGAGGATCCCGACCGGGACGGGCCCGATCCACGCCACGGCCAGATGGTGCGGGCGGCCGAAGCTCGACTCGATCGTGACCCGCTCGACGTCGAGCTCGTACCACAGCCGCTCGGGCACGGGGGTCGTGATGTGCTCGCGCAGCCACTCTTGGTACTGGCCGAGCAGGTGGCCCGCGGCGTCCCAGTCGTGCGGGCGCCGGGCGAACGTGATGGAGGGGTTGGTGCTCATGCCCTCGATCGAACGTCTGAGGCACCGGGCGCCACATCGGGCAGATGCCTCAGATCTGGGCCGCCGCCACCGACTCAGCGCACGCGCACGCCGATCGCGGTCACCACCACGAGCGCGAAGCCGAGCCCCATCTGGCGGATTCCCACGACCTTGATGGCGGGTGGATCGCGGCGCGACCACCGCACCTGGAGCAGCGCCAGCACGACGACCCCGACCAGAGCGGCGACGAAGCCCGGATCGAGCACCACCGCGATGGCGGCCACGGCGATGGAGAGCCCCTGGAACCGGTCGCTGTCACCGGTCTCGTGAACACCGTGGCGCGCCCGTGCGATCTGGGCCCGCACGAACGGGATCGCCCCCAGCGAGCGCGCAGCCAGGACGATCCACGCGCCGGCGGCGACACCGCCCGCGCCGCCCCCCGCGAGCACGATCGCCGCCGCGGACGACGCAACACCGATCGCGCCCGCGAGCTCGGGCACGAGGCGCCGGCTCCGACTCCGGATGTCGAACCACCACTCCACCGCCACCAGCGGGAGCGCGACGAGCACCGGCACCCACCACGACCGACCCGCGCTCGCGGTCGCCACGACGACCAGCACCGCGACGACCGCCGCTTCGGATCCGGACACGACCAGCGCACGTCGCGTGCGGTCGAGCCAGCGGCCACGCCGCACGTCGACCGCGACGAGCTTGGCCGGCGTGCGAGCCAGGAACGCGAGGAGCGCGACCGCGCCGATCGCGGCACCGGCCCACGACGGTGCGATGAGCATCCCGAGCAGGACCGGCTCGAGGGTGAGCCCCCACCCGCCGTGCTCGCTCGGCACGGCGACGGCACGCCACGGGTGCTCGGACACGCTCGCCATGATCACGATCGCC
>JALOLG010000214.1 GCA_025456105.1 Ilumatobacteraceae bacterium
CCCCGATCGTCCGCCTCACGCCCCGGCCCGGACACGGTCCCCGCACCCCAAATGTCAGGACTTTCGGCCTTTGTCGTCAAGATCCCGTCCAGATAGGAAGGCCACGTGCATCGCCCGACAACCGCTCTGGTGCTGGTGCTGCTTGCACCGCTCGTCGCACTCACCGCCTGCTCCGACGACGAGCAGGACGCAACCGCGAGCACGCCGATCCCGACCGCCGTCGCCGCCGACGCCGTGCCCGTCGAGACGGCGTTCGACGGTGACGCCTTCGATGCGGCCTGCGAGCTGCTCGCCGGCGACGGCTCCGGTGATCCGATCGCTGCGATGGAGGCGGCCGTCACCGAGCTCGCGGAGATCGGCGGCGAGCAGGCAGCCCGGAACACCCTGACGATCGCCGTCGGCGAGCGCTGCCCCGAGTGGCAGGACGCGCTCGACGCCGTGCTCGGCGCGCCACCGGCTACCGACGGCTGAACACTGGGTTCCTGCGCTCGGCCATCGCACGGGTGCCCTCGGCGAAGTCGACCGTGACGCGCAGGCGCTCCTGCTCGGCCCGCTCGTGCTCGGTGGCCGCTGCCACCTCGTCGGCCAGGCCGGCGCGCAGGGTGGCTCGGATCGACTCCACCGCCAGCGGCGCCGATGCGGCGACCTCGCCAGCGAGTGCGATAGCGCCCGCACGAACCTCGTCGTCACCCACGAGACGGTCGACCAACCCGATCGCTGCCGCTTCTTCGCCGTCGATCCGGCGTCCGGTGAGGAGCAGCTGGGCCGCCCGCTGCGCCCCGACGGCGCGGGGCAGCGTGACCGTCAGACCGAAGCCGTGGTGGAAGCCGAGCCGGGCGAAGTTGGCGCTGAACCGCGACGACGGCGCGGCGATCCGGAAGTCGGCCGCCATGGCCAGGCCGAGCCCACCGCCGATCGCTGCACCGTGGACGGCGGCGACGATCGGCTTCGCCGTGCGGAACAGCCGGACGGCGGCCGCGTACAGGTCAGCTGTCGTGTCGGCCCGGCTCCGGGAGAAATCGGCGCCGGCGCAGAAGTGCTTGCCCTCCGCGCACAGCACCACCGCCCGGCACCCGTCGTCGCGGTCGAGCGACTCGAGCGCATCGGCGATCGCGGTGATCATCTCGACCGAGAAGAAGTTCTCGGGCGGACGACGCAGCTCGACGAGCGCAACGGCTCCTGCGTGCTCGACCGTGACGGTCGGGAGCGCTGACACGATGGTCACCGACCGTCGCGCAGGTTTCGGGCGAACAGGTCGAGCAGTGCATCCCAGTGTCGCCGATCGGCGACCGGGTCGTAGGCGGGGCGGTCGTCGAACGCGAAACCGTGGTGCGTGCCCCAGTAGCGCTCGACTCGACCGCGGGTGCCGACGGCCTGCATCGCCGCCTCGAAGCGATCGACCATGTCGAGCGGGACGTAGTCGTCGTGCTCGGCGGCGGCGACGTACAGCTCGGCGTCGATCTCGGGCAGGCGCAGGTGCGGCGAGTCCGCTGCGTCGACGTGCAGGCGGACGCCGTAGAACGACGCCGCGGCGCGCACCCGATCGCGGCGCTCGGCAGCCGACCAGATCGCGAACGGGCCGCTCATGCAGTAACCCAGGAGACCGACCCGGCTCGCGTCGGCGGCGGGATCGGCGTCGGCGTGGGCGATCAGCGCAGCGACATCACGGGCGACCGCACGGTTGCCGAGGTTCGACATCAGCTCGCGCATCCGCCCGAACGACTCCCTGCTCGAGAAGTCGAGCTCGAACGCCGGCGTGGTGCGGTAGTACAGGTTCGGCAGGAGCACCACGTAGCCGTGACCGGCCAACGTGCGAGCCATGTCGTGCAGGAGCGGCCGCTTGCCCGGCGCGTCCATCAGGAACACGACCACCGGCGAGGGCCCGGTCCCGTCCGGGTGCACGACGAAGGTGCCCATCGAGCCCTCCCCCGTCTCGATCACGATCTCGCGCTCGGCCATCGCGGGCACCGTACCCTCGGCACCGTGAGTGCCACGCCCGGGACGGTGCGCGACGAGGTGCGCGAGTGGATCGCCACCACCTGGGGACCCGACCTGTCGCTCGTGCAGTGGCGCGAGCTGCTGGTCGACGCCGGCTGGGCCGTGCCCTCGTGGCCGGTCGATCGGCACGGCCGAGGCCTGCCGGCGTGGGCCGACCGGATCGTCGCCGAGGAGCTCGACGCAGCGGGCGCAGTCGGCCTCCCGATCGGCGGTGGCACCGGGCTGGCAGTGCCCACCCTGCTCGAGCACGCCGACGAGGCGCTCATCGCACGCCTGCTCCGCCCCACGCTCACGGGCGAGCTCCGGTGGTGCCAGCTGTTCAGCGAACCCGGCGCCGGCTCCGACCTCGCCGGGCTCGCCACCAGCGCCGTGTGTGACGGCGACGAGTGGGTGGTGAACGGGCAGAAGGTGTGGACCACCAGCGCCGGCCACGCCGACCTCGCGCTGCTGCTCGCCCGCACCGACCGGTCGGTGCCCAAGCACGCGGGCATCACCTACTTCGCGCTCCCGATGCGCCAGCCCGGTGTCGAGGTGCGCCCGATCCGCCAGATGAACCGCCACGCCTCCTTCAACGAGGTGTTCCTCACCGACGCCCGCGTCCCCGACGCCCACCGTGTCGGGGCGCTCGGCGACGGCTGGCGGGTGGCGCGAGCGACGCTCGCCCACGAGCGGTCGTTCGCCACGATGCAGCGGCGTCGCATCGGCACGCCGGCCACGGCCGGGTACCGGGCGGTCATCGAGGCGCTCGCCGAGGCCGACGAGCACTTCGCCACCTACGCCTGGTACCCGCAGCGCGCCGGGCGGGCCGACCTGCTGGTGGAGCGCGCCCGCACGATGGGTGTCGCCACCGACCCGCTCGTCCGCCAGGAGCTGGCCGGGCTGCTCTCGTTCGCCCGGGCCAACGAGTGGACCGCGCAGCGGGCGCGCGCCGCCCGCGCTCTCGGCCGGCCACCCGGCGCCGAGGGCTCGATCGGCAAGCTCGCCGCCTCCGAGGTGGCCCGCCGGGCGCACCGAACGCACGCCCACATCGCGGGCGCCCGCGCCATGCTCACCGCGGGCGACGACCCGCTCGACGCCGTGGTGGCCGAGGTGCTCGTGTCGACGCCCGCGCAGTCGATCGCGGGCGGCACCGACGAGATCCAGCGCAACATCGTGGCCGAGAAGATCCTCGGCCTCCCCCGCGACCCGTGAGGGTCAGGGGACCACGGTGATGCGACCGGACCCGTTCGGGTTGGCGTAGCGGGCGTCGGTCGACGGGATGGTCGGCAGGCCGTTCGACGGCGGGAATGACAGCAGGTACTCCACGAGCGCCTGCTCGTAGACCGCGCCGAGGTTCACCTTGCGGTCTCGCGGGATGCCTCGGAACGTCACGAAGTCGTCCCCGCCGTCCGCTGTGAAGCTGTTCGTGACGATGGAGACGTCCGGTGCACCGGCAACCGGTGCGCCCGACTCGACGATCTTGGTGCCGTCGTCGAGCACGACCGAGACGACCCGCGCACCCGGATTGGTGATGACCGCCGCCGCTCCCGTGCCACTGATCGTCTGGGGCTGGTTCGACAGGTTGTAGGTCACCGTCATGCCACCGATCTGCAGGAGCTTGCCGTTCCGCCCCGGAAGGCTCGACCCGCTCCACTCGAGGATGGACTTCAGCTCGGTCGCCGTGACGTCGGTGACGACGGTCATCGCGTTGGTGAAGAACGACAGCACGTCGAGGGTGTTCCGACGACTGATGGTTCCAGGGACACCGACGTAGGCGCCACTGGTTGCGTCCAGCGTCGTACCCACGGGGAGCACGGGCCCGGCGGCTTGGCGGATGCCGCCACTGTTCTGGACTGCCACCACCTTGGTCGCACCCCCGCGGGCGGGCAATCCGGCGGCACCGGCGTAGACGTCGTAGGAATGCAGGAACGCGTCGGCGACGAGGTTCCCGCCGTTGGTCTCACCGGTCCGCACGCCGCGCGTGAACCCGAGCGAGGGAACGGCGACATCGTTCACGTTCAGCGCCACCTCCGTGCGGGCGATCGGCTGCGCGAACGCTGCGAGGCACTCGGTGACGGGCGCCACGCTCGACGCCTGGACCGCCGGGTTCGGCACCACCGAGTCGGCGACGCCGGCGGCGTCGGATGCAGCGTCCTTCACCACCACACGACGGGGGAAGCTCGTGGCCTCATCGATGCTGATCAGATTGCCGGCGACGTCGAACCGCAGATCGAGGCGCCCCACGTACTTGTAGTTGCCCTCGGTCGTCACGAGGGGCACGTCGGCGCCATCGGCGGCCGTGACCAAGCGCGGGTACGGGCCAGCCGGCAGCGGTGCGCTCGGCAGCAGCGGCGTACCGGGGTTCG
>JALOLG010000215.1 GCA_025456105.1 Ilumatobacteraceae bacterium
GCCGACCCGCAGTTCCAGAAGTTCGGCGACCAGTTCCCGAAGACGATCGGCTTCACCGGCATCTCGCTCGCCCTGCTCGGCCGCAACAGCCCCATCGGCATCGCCGCAGCAGCGCTCGTGTGGGCCACGATCGAGCGGGCCACCCAGGCGCTCAGCCCGATCGGCATCCCCCAGGAGATCGGCGTGATCCTGCAGGGCTCGTTCCTGCTCTCGGCCGTCATCGCCTACGAGGTCGTGAGCCGCCGCAACGCAGCGGCAGCCGCTGCGGCCGCCGCCAAGGCACTGCACGCCGGTGCTCCACCCGGCGCACCACCACCAGGTGAGCCGGCGCCGAAGGGAGCGCCGGCATGACCGCCGCGATGCGCGTGCTCGAGCGCCCGAGCACGCGGATGATGGTGTTCGCGGCGATCGGCGTGCTGTCGATGTCGCTCGCCGCAGAGTGGGCCGACAACCCGGACCTCACCTCGAGCGGCACGTTCGGCACCGCCCTGCGGGTGGCCGCTCCGATCGGCCTCGCCGGCCTCGCCGGCCTGTTCGCCGAGCGCAGCGGCACGGTCAACATCGGCCTCGAGGGCATGATGGTGATGGGCACCATCATGGCCGGCTGGTGGGGCTGGGAGTACGGGCCGTGGGCGGCCCTGGTGGGCGGCATCCTCGGCGGCATGCTGGCGGGACTGCTCATGAGCCTGGCCACCACCACGTTCGGGGTGAACCACATCGTCGCCGGCTTCGCGATCAACCTCCTCACGCCGGGCATCGCCCGCTTCATGGCCAACGAGCTGTTCACCGGCGTGCAGGGCGGGTCGGTCAGCTCGTCACCGGGCATCGACGGCAAGATCGGCACGATCAGCATCCCGCTGCTGTCGGATGCCTTCGAGTGGCTCGAGGACCAGGGCTGGTTCGTCATCAGCGACGTCGCCGGGCTGCTCGTGGCGCTCACCACCGACGTCACCTGGGACGTGGCGATCGCGCTCGCGCTGTTCCCGCTGTCGTGGTACGTGCTCTGGCGCACCCCGATCGGCCTGCGGCTGCGGTCGTCGGGCGAGCGGCCCGCGGCCGCCGACTCGCTCGGCGTCTCGATCCCGCTCATGCGTCACCTCGGCATGGCGATCTCCGGCGGCCTCGCCGGCATGGGCGGCGCCGTGCTGGTGCTGTTCGCCAACCGCTACCAGGAGAACCAGGTGGCCGGCCGTGGCTTCCTCGGCCTCGCCACGCTCATCTTCGGCAACTGGCGACCGCTCGGCGTGCTGTCGGGCGCGCTGCTGTTCGGGTACGCGCAGGGCATCACGCTGCGCACCAACCCGGCCGACCTGGTGAACGCGCTGATGCTGGCCGCCGCGATCGCCCTCGCCCTCACCACGGTGTGGTTCCTCGTCACGCGCGACTTCCGGGCGATGGCGGTCACCGTCGTCGCCGCCGGCGTCGGCTTCTGGGCGTACCTGGCCGTCGAGCAGCCCAACAACCAGCTCGTGTTCGTCACCCCGTACGTGGTGACGCTGATCGCCGTCTCGGTCGGCGCCCAGCGACTGCGGCCACCCGCCGAGGAGGGCATCCCCTACCTCAAGGGCCAGCGCTGAGCGTACGCTCGGGGTCGTGCTGACCAGCGACCAGATCGAGCGCTACGAGCGCGACGGGTTCGTCGTCGTCCCCGACTTCGTCACCCTCGGCGAGTGCGCGGCGCTCCGCGACCGGGCGCTCGCGATCGTCGACGAGTGGGAGCCCACCGAGGCGCGCACCGTCTTCACCACCAACGACCAGGAGCGCCAGAGCAACGACGAGTTCCTGGCCAGCGCCAGCAGCATCTGGTGCTTCATCGAGGAGGGGGCGCTCGACGCCGACGGCCGGCTCGACCGGCCCAAGCGGGTGGCCGTCAACAAGATCGGCCACGCCCAGCACGACCTCGACCCGGTGTTCGAGCGGTTCACCTACACGCCGGCGCTCGCCGAGGTGGCCCACGACGTCGGCCTCGTCGACCCGCTCGCGCTGCAGAGCATGTACATCTTCAAGCAGCCCGGCATCGGTGGCGAGGTGGGCTGCCACCAGGACGCCACGTTCCTCTACACCGAGCCCGTCACCGTCACGGGCTTCTGGTTCGCGATCGAGGATGCCACCCTCGAGAACGGCTGCCTCTGGGCCGCTCCCGGAGGCCACCGCACCAGCCTGCGGCGCCAGTTCCGCCGCAACAGCGCCTCGAACGACGACGGCACCACCTTCGTCGAGCTCGACGACGCGCCGCTGCCCCGCCCGCCCGACGACCTCGTCCCGCTCGAGGTGCCGGCCGGCACGCTCGTCGTGCTGCACGGCCTGCTCCCCCACTGGAGCGACATCAACCACTCACCCGTGAGCCGCCACGCCTACACCGTGCACTGCATCTCCGCCTCGGCCGACTACCCGGCCTGGAACTGGCTGCAGCGCCGACCCGACCTGCCCCTCCGCCGCCTCGAGGGGGTGGCGGCATGACCGTCGACGACTTCATCGCCCGCGCCCCCAAGGCCGTGCTGCACGACCACCTCGACGGCGGCCTGCGCCCCGCCACCGTGGTCGAGCTCGCCCAGGAGTTCGGCTACCGCGGCCTGCCCACCACCGACGTCGACGAGCTCGCCGTCTGGTTCAACCGCGGCGCCAAGCGCAACGACCTCGTGCTCTACCTCGAGACCTTCGCCCACACGGTGGGCGTCATGCAGCACCGCGACGCGCTCGAGCGGGTGGCCGCCGAGTGCGCGCACGACCTGGCCGCCGACGGGTGCGTGTACGCCGAGGTGCGGTTCGCTCCCGAGCTGCACACCGAGGCCGGGCTCACCCTCGACGAGGTGATGGAGGCCGTGCTCGCCGGGTTCCGCCGCGGCGCCGAGGGCACCGACCTCACGATCCACACGATCGCGAGCGCCATGCGCACCGCCGCCCACAGCCTCGAGATCGCCGAGCTGGCCGTGCGCTGGCGCGATGCCGGCGTGGTGGGCTTCGACATCGCCGGTGCCGAGGCCGGCTACCCGCCCTCGCGCCACCTCGACGCGTTCCAGTACGTGCTGCGGCAGAACTTCCACGCCACCATCCACGCCGGCGAGGCGTTCGGCCTGCCGAGCATCGCCGAGGCGCTGCAGTACTGCGGTGCCGAGCGACTCGGGCACGGCGTGCGCATCGTCGACGACATCACCGGCCCGCCCGGCGAGGAGAAGCTCGGCCGGCTCGCGGCGTACGTGCGCGACCGCCGCATCCCGCTCGAGCTCTGCCCGACGTCGAACGTCAACACCGGCGTCGTGCCCTCGATCGCCGACCACCCGATCGGCATGCTCCGCCGGCTCCGCTTCCGCGTCACCGTCAACACCGACAACCGCCTCATGAGCAACACCTCGATGTCGAAGGAGCTCGCGAAGCTCGCCGACGCCTTCGGCTGGGGGCTCGACGACTTCGAGTGGCTCACCGTCAACGCCGTCAAGAGCGCCTTCGCGCCGTTCCCCGAGCGGCTCCGCATCATCAACGCGCTCGTGAAGCCCCGCTACGCGCTGCTGCGCGCCGAGCAGAACCTGGGAGCGCTGTGATGGGCGTCGAGGTCACCGTCGTCGATCACCCGCTCGTCGCCGACTCGCTCGCCCGCATCCGCGACCACAGCACGCCCAACGCGCTGTTCCGCCAGAACCTCGAGCGGATCGGCACGCTGCTGCTGGCCGAGGCCACGCGGCACCTGCCGACGGTGGCCACCACGGTGGAGACGCCCCTCACCACCGCACCGGCCCGTCGCCTCGCCGTGCAGCCGGTGGTCGTGCCGGTGCTGCGCGCCGGCCTCGGGTTCGTGCACGCAGCGCAGGAGCTGCTGCCCGACGCCGACGTCGGCTTCATCGGCATCTCCCGTGACGAGGCCACGTTCGAGCCGCGCCCGTACGTGAACAAGCTGCCCGAGTCGCTCGCCGGCCGTCCGGTGATCGTGATCGACCCGATGCTCGCCACCGGCGGCTCGCTCGCGCACACGGTGTCGCTGCTGCTCGAGCGCGACGCGCCCACCCCGATCGTGGTCGTCTGCGCACTTGCGGCCCCCGAGGGGATCGAGCACCTGCGCGATGAGGGCCTCGACCTGGTGGTGGTGACCGCCGCCATCGACGAGCGGCTCAACGAGCACGCGTTCATCGTGCCCGGCCTCGGCGACGCCGGCGACCGCCAGTTCGGCAGCGGCACCTGATGTCCGCCACCGACAGGTGGCGGAGGATCGAGTGGGTGCTCCTCGGCCTCGTCGTGATCGCGATGGCCGTGGTCGCCTACGCAGCGCGGACGGAGGGCCACTGGTGGGGCGACGACTGGGCGCTCTACGTGCGCCAGGCCGAGGGGCTGATCGACGGCGACGTCGAC
>JALOLG010000216.1 GCA_025456105.1 Ilumatobacteraceae bacterium
CCGAACCCGCGCTCGCCACGCTCTGCGTCGGCGATCGCACCCTCGCACACGCCCTCCGCGACCACCTCGCGGCCGTCGGGCCAGCGCACCACCGCCACGGTGCGGAACCGGGCCGACCGGTCGGTGCCGCCGGCCAAGGAGCGCAGGAGCAGCGCCCGGTTGTCGGCGTCGACCGATCCCGGCCCGGCGAACCGGGCCGAGTGGACGCCCGGCCGACCGTCGAGGGCGTCGACCTCGAGTCCGGTGTCGTCGGCGACGGCCGGCAGTCCCGTGGCCGCGCAGATCGCGGCGGCCTTCAGCTGCGCGTTGCCCACCAGCGTGTCGGCGTCCTCCACCACGTCGGGCACGTCGGCCGGCCGCGGCCGCAGGTCGACGACGCCCGTCAGCAGCTCGGACATCTCGGCCACCTTGTGCGGGTTGGCCGAGGCGCACACGACGACCGGCAGCTCGCTGCTCACCGGGGCGGCGGCGCGACGGCGAGCAGCTCGGCCTGCAGGTCGGCGATCTCGGCCAGGCCGCTCTCGGCCAGTGCGAGCAGCGAGTCGAGCTCGGACCGGGTGAACGCCATCCCCTCGGCCGTGCCCTGCACCTCGACGAAGCGGGCCTCGCCGCCGCCGACGGGCCGCAGCATCACCACGTTCATGTCGACCTCGGCAGCCGAGTCCTCCACGTACGGCAGGTCGAGCACCGGGGTGCCGTCGACGATGCCGACGCTGATCGCCGTGCAGTACGAGTGCAGCGGGTGGGCCGCCGGGGTGGCCGGGCGCAGCGACCGGGTGATCGCGTCGTGCAGCGCCAGGTAGCCGCCGCAGATGCTCGCGGTGCGGGTGCCACCGTCGGCCTGGAGGACGTCGCAGTCGACGATGACCTGCCGCTCACCGAGCAGCGTCATGTCGCACGCCGCCCGCAGCGCACGACCGATCAGCCGCTGGATCTCGACCGTTCGGCCCGACTGCTTGCCCTTGGCCGCCTCGCGGTCGACCCGCTCGGGCGACGAACCGGGGAGCATCGAGTACTCGGCGGTGACCCACCCCTTCCCGCTGCCCCGCATCCACCGGGGCACGTCCTCGTCGATCGACGCGGTGCACAGCACCCGGGTGCGGCCGAAGCTGACCAGGCAGGAGCCGGTGGCCATCTCGGTGAAGTCCCGCTCGAACGTGATCGGTCGGAGCTCGTCGGGGGCGCGGCCGTCGGGTCGGCTCATGGTGGGGTTCCCTTCTTGTGGTGTGCGGCTGGGCGGGTGGGTGGGTGTGTGGGTGGTGCCGCCCGGACGGTCGCCAGGCTTCGGTGTGGTCGAGCTCGGGTCCGAGCAGCTGCGCACCGAGGAGCCGGAACCACTCGATGTCGCCGCTCGACAGGAAGCGGTGCCGACCGACGGAGCCCGGCGGCCGGAGCAGCCCGAGCTCGTGGAGCGCGCGCTGCGCGGCGAAGGCGGTCTCGTCGGCCGAGCTCACCAGCGTCACGGCGTGGCCCATCACGTCGCTGATCACGCGGGCGAGGAACGGGTAGTGGGTGCACCCGAGCAGCAAGGCGTCGACCTCGGCGTCGCGCACGGGCGCGAGCAGCCGCTCGGCGAGCACCGTGACCTCGTCGCCGCTGGTCTGGCCGCGCTCGACGAACTCGACGAAGCCGGGACACGCGGCGCTCGTGAGGTGCACCGCCGCACCGGTGCGCTCGACCGCGTGGACGTAGGCGCCCGACGAGATCGTGCCGACGGTGCCGATCACGCCCACCCGCCCCGACTCGGTGGCCTGCACGAGCGATCGCGCCCCCGGCTCCACGACGTCGATCACCGGTACAGGCAGCTCGGCGCGCAGCTGGTCGAGACCGGCCGCGGTGGCGGTGTTGCAGGCGACCACCACGGCCTTCGCACCGAAGTCGCACACCAGGCTCCACGCGAGCTCGTGCGCGTAGCCGCGCACCTCGTCGAGCGGCTTGGAGCCGTACGGATACCGCTCGGTGTCGCCGATGTACACCAGGTCCTCGGCGGGCAGCAGGTCGATCAGGGCGCGCGCCACCGTGAGACCGCCGAACCCGGAGTCGAACATGCCGATGGGGCCGTCCACGGCCGGTCAGGCTACGAGCAGCGGCGTCGTCGGGATGCCACACTCGTCGGATGGCCAGCCCGCCGAGCGACCAGTGGACCTCCACCGTCGTGCTCTCCGACGGCGACATGGCGACGATCCGTCCGCTCACGCCGGCCGACCGCGATGCCCTCCTCGCGTTCCACCAGCGACAGTCGAGCGACTCGGTCTACAAGCGCTACTTCTCGGCCAAGCCCACCCTCACCGACGCCGAGCTCGACCACTTCACGAACGTCGACATGGTCGACCGCGCGGCGGTCGCCGTCGAGCTCCACGGCGAGTTCGTCGGATGGGCGAGCTACGAGCGCTGGCCGAACCGCAACGATGCCGAGGCGGCCTTCATGGTCGACGACGAGCACCAGGGCAAGGGCATCGCCACCCTCACGCTCGAGCACCTCGCCGCGATCGCGCGCTCCAACGGCATCGACCGGTTCACCGCCGAGGTGCTGGCCGACAACCGTCCGATGCTCACCGTCTTCGCCCGTGCGGGCTGGCCGGTGGAGCGCCACTTCGACTCGGGCATCGTCGACCTCGGCTTCGACCTCGACGACACCGCCGAGTACCGCGACTCGGTCGAGCGGCGCGAGCAGCGCGCCGACTCGCGGGCCATGGCCCGGGTGCTGCTCCCCCGCTCCATCGCCGTGATCGGCGCGTCCGACACGCCCGGTTCGATCGGCCAGGCCCTGTGGCGACACGCGTCGGGCGGCTTCGGCGGCCCGCTCTACGCGGTGAACCCGAACCGCGAGACCGTCGGCGGGAAGCCCGCCTTCGCGTCGGTCCGCGACATCGGCGAGGAGGTGTCGCTCGCTCTGGTCGCCGTGCCCCAGACGCAGGTCGAGCACGTCATCGACGAGTGCATCGCGGCGCGCGTCCGCGGCGCGATCATCGTCACCGCCATCGACCACCCGTCGGTCGACGTGCGGTCGATGGTGGCTCGAGCCCGCGGGAACGGGCTGCGCATCATCGGTCCGGCGAGCATGGGCGCTGCGTCCCCACGGGCCGACGTGGGCATCCAGGCTGCGCTCGTCGACGTCCGCCTCCCGGCCGGAGGCGTCGCGATCTCGCTCCAGTCGGGCACGCTCGGCGCATCGGTGCTCCGCCTCGCGCAGCAGCTCGAGCTCGGCATCTCGTGGTTCGTCTCGCTCGGCGACAAGTGCGACGTGTCGGGCAACGACCTGCTCCAGTTCTGGCTCGACGACGAGGCGACCACCGTCGTGGCCATGTACACCGAGTCGTTCGGCAACCCGCGCAAGTTCGCCCGCATCGCCCGACGCGTGTCGCAGCGCCGACCGGTGGTGGCGGTCCGTACAGGTGCCGCGATGATCGGCCCGGGTGCGGGCGCGCTCTACCAGCAGGCTGGCCTGATCGAGGTGCCCACCGTGACGGCCATGCTCGACACGGCACGCGTGCTCGCCACCCAGCCGATCATGCAGGGCCCGCGGGTTGCGGTCGTCAGCAACTCGCACAGCCCGACGGTCCTGGCCACGGCCGCGCTGCGCACCGCCGACCTCGAGCCGGTCGCTCCACCCACGCCGGTCACCTGGCGGAGCAGCGACGACGACTACCGCTCCGCCATCCGCGACGCGCTGGCGAGCGACGACGTCGACGCGGTGCTGGTGATCCACGCCCCGCCGCTGGCCACCGCCGTGCGCGGGCCGGTCGACGAGATCGACGAGGCCGCCGGTGGGGCGAGCAAGCCCATCGTCGCCGTGATGCTGGGTGCCACCGACGGCCCGCTGCGGCCCGGCTCGCCGATCGCCACGTTCGCGTTCCCCGAGCCGGCGGCCGCCGTGCTGGGGCGCCTCTGGTCGTACGGGCGCTGGCGCGCCACCGAGGGCATGACCGACGTCGAGACGCTCGACGGGCTCGACACCGACGGGGCCGCCGACGTGATCGCGGCGATCCTCGACGAGGGGCGCCACGACGCGACGTCGGGTGAGATCCGGGCGATGCTCGCCACCTACGGCGTCGAGATGCCCGAGATGCACCGTGTGCCCGCGTCGGACGCGGTCGACATGGCCGAGGCGATCGGCTACCCCGTCGCCGTCAAGGCCGTGCGGCGTGGCGTGGGCCGCACGGCGCAGGCCGGCGTCGGGCTCGACCTCGCGAACGCCGGCGACGTGCGGGCCGCGGTCGAGGTGATGCAGCAGCACCTCGGTGACGGCGCGGCGGAGGTGCTCGTGCAGCAGATGGCACCGGCCGGTCTCGACATGCGCATCCGCGTCACCTCCGACCCGCAGCTGGGTGCCGTGGTCGG
>JALOLG010000217.1 GCA_025456105.1 Ilumatobacteraceae bacterium
ACACGATCTTCGACGTCACCACCACGACGTCGCCGTCGGCCAGCGCCGTCGCCGCCGCGATCGAGGCGGCCAGGTCGTGGCCGGGCTCGATCTCGGGCAGGCCCTCGACGCCGAAGATGCTGAGCTGCGCCATGGCGGGCACCGTATCGCGCCACCTCAGCGGCCAACATGGGCCCATGAGCAGCTCCCAGGACCGTGTGGTCTCGGCGATCTTCGACCCGACCGCCTGGCGCGAGGTGCCGGGGTTCGACTTCACCGACATCACGTACCACCGGGCCGTCGACACCGGCGCGGTCCGCGTGGCGTTCGACCGCCCGGAGATCCGCAACGCGTTCCGGCCGCACACGGTCGACGAGCTGCACCGGGCGCTCGACCACGCACGCATGTCGACCGACGTCGGCTGCGTGCTGCTCACCGGCAACGGCCCGTCGCCCAAGGACGGAGGATGGGCGTTCTGCTCGGGCGGCGACCAGCGCATCCGCGGCAAGGAGGGCTACAAGTACGCCGACGGCGAGACCGCCGACACGATCGACCCGGGCCGCGCCGGGCGACTCCACATCCTCGAGGTGCAGCGGCTCATCCGGTTCATGCCCAAGATCGTGATCTGCGTGGTACCGGGCTGGGCCGCCGGTGGCGGGCACAGCCTGCACGTGGTCGCCGACCTCACGATCGCGAGCCGCGAGCACGCTCGGTTCAAGCAGACCGACGCCGACGTCGCCAGCTTCGACGGCGGGTTCGGCTCGGCCTACCTGGCCCGGCAAGTCGGCCAGAAGTTCGCCCGCGAGATCTTCTTCCTCGGCCGCGAGTACACCGCCGACGACGCCCACCGCATGGGGATGGTGAACGCGGTGGTCGCGCACGACGAGCTGGAGGCCACCGCCCTGCAGTGGGCGCGCGAGATCAACGCCAAGAGCCCGACCGCGCAGCGCATGCTGAAGTACTCGTTCAACCTCATCGACGACGGCCTCGTGGGCCAGCAGGTGTTCGCGGGCGAAGCCACCCGACTCGCGTACATGACCGACGAGGCCGCCGAGGGCCGCGACTCGTTCCTCGAGAAGCGGGCACCCGACTGGTCGGCCTTCCCCTGGTTCTACTGACGTGGTCGACAGTTCGGTGCTCGACCGGTTCCGTCAGTCCGAGCGTCAGCTGCGCGGCCGGCAGGGCGAGCCGCTGTTCCTCGCCGAGGGCGACCTGGTGGCCGAGCGGGCGCTCGAGGCCGGCTGCGAGCCGGTCGCTGCGCTGATCGATCCGGCTCGGCACGTGCCCGTGGTCACCCGACTCGCCGCGGCCGGCTGCGAGGTCGTCGAGGCCGACGAGGCCTCCCGTCGTGAGCTGACGGGCCTCGCCGTCCCCCAACCCGTGCTCGTGCTGTTCCGACGTCCACCGCCCACCGACCCGGCGGCGCTCGTCGCCGCGTCGACCCACCTCGTGGTGGTCGAGGCGGTCGACAACCCCGCCAACATCGGCGGCATCGTGCGCAACTCCGCCGGGCTCGGCTGGGACGGGCTGCTGCTCGACGACACCAGCGCCGACCCCTATGCGCGTCGCGCGCTTCGGGTGGCCATGGGCACGACGTTCCTGCTGCCGACGGCACGGCTGGCGCCGAGCGACGACCTCGCGACGCTGCTCGCCGGCTGGCAGGTCGTGGCACTCACCCCCGATCCGGCGGCCGTCCCCCTCGACCGGGTGCCCGCCGCGCCCTCCCGCGCGCTGCTCCTCGGTGCCGAGCGTGCGGGGCTGACGGACCGTGCCCGTGCGGTCGCCACCGTCGAAGCGCGCATCCCGATGCGTGCGGGCGTCGATTCGCTCAACGTCGCCGCCGCGTCGGCGATCGCCTGTTTCGCGCTCGGGCCGGGCACACTCTCGCCGTGACCGCCACCGCCGTCCTCCTGCTGTCGTGCCCCGACCAGCGTGGGGTCGTCGCGGCGACCGCCGACTTCCTCGCCCGCCACGGCGGCAACATCGTGCACGCGGAGCAGCACGTCGACCCGGTGGAGGGCGTGTTCTTCCAGCGCATCGAGTTCGAGCTCGACGGCTTCGAGCTCGAACGCGACGAGATCGGACCGGCGTTCGCACCGGTGGCGGAGCGGCTCGCGATGCACGTCGACCTGCGCTTCACCGACGTGCCGATCCCGACGGCGCTGCTGGCGTCGAAGCAGCCGCACTGCCTCTACGACCTGCTCACCCGGTGGCGCGCCGGCGAGCTGCCGGCCGACGTGCGCGCCGTGGTGTCGAACCACCCTGACCACGCCGACTTCTGCGCCCACCTCGGGGTGCCCTACCACCACCTTCCCGTCTCGGCCGACACCAAGGCCGCGCAGGAGCGGGCGCTGCTGGAGGTGCTCGCCGGACACGGCGTCGAGCTCGTGGTGCTGGCCCGCTACATGCAGGTGCTGTCGGCGACGGTGGTCGACGCCTATCGCCACCGGGTGATCAACATCCACCACTCGTTCCTGCCGGCGTTCATCGGCGCCAACCCCTACCGCCAGGCGCACGACCGCGGCGTGAAGCTGATCGGCGCCACGGCCCACTACGCCACCGAGGACCTCGACGAGGGACCGATCATCGACCAGGAGACCGAGCGCGTGTCGCACCGCGACGACGTCGCCGACCTCACCCGCAAGGGCCGCGACCTCGAGACCCTCGTGCTGGCGCGTGCGGTGCGCGCCCACCTCGAGCACCGCGTGCTGGTGTACGGCCGCAAGACCGTCGTGTTCGAGGGCTGATCAGCGCTGCGCGGCGCGGGCCGCCCGACGCCGCCGCGTGCTGCCGCCCGCCGCCGGCTCCCAGCGGAAGCGGGTGACGGCCACCACCGCACCGGCCACGCCCCACAGCGCGATGAACGCGAGGTCGGCCCAGTCGATCGCCGGCGCCTCCACCAGCGGGTTGAAGGCGTCCTGGAACGACTCGACGAACGGCTTGAGGGGGAACAGGTTGCCGATGGTGTCGAGCCACGCCGGGTACTCCTCCACCACCACGAAGACGCCCGAGACGAAGGCCAGCGGCAGGATCGTCGCGTTCGCCACCGCGGACGCCGATGCCGCCGTGGGCACGAGTGCGGCCACCGCCATGCCGAGCGCGGCGAACGACGACACGCCAACGGCGAAGGTGAGCACCGCCCCGGGCAGCTTGGCCGTGTCGATCTGGAGGTCGTAGGCGACCACGCCGAGCCCGAGCATGAACACGACCCCGACGAACGCGATCACCACGGCCGAGCCGACGAACCCGGCGATGAAGTACCCGGTGGGCAGCGGCGTGCCGCGCCACCGCTTCAGCACCCCCTCCTCACGCCGGATCGGCACGACGTTGGCGAGGTTGGTGTAGGTCGCGGACACCGCCGTGAACGCGGCGAGACCGCCGGTGTAGAACTGCCGCACCGACCACTCGCCGCTGTCCGTCTCGACCGTGCCGTCGCCGAACAGGGCGTTGAACAGCACCAGCATCACGAGCGGCAGCATGAGCGTGAAGAACAGCGCCACGGGGATGCGCCAGAACATCCGCAGCTGGTGCACCACCTGGCGCAGCACCAGCGACCACATCGTCGGCGGACGGTCGCTCACGCGCTCTCCCCGTCGGTCTCGGAGCCGGCGAGCCCCAGGAACACGTCCTCGAGCGATGGCCGGTGCACCGAGAGGCCCTCGAGCTCGAGCCTGCGCTCGGATGCCCAGCCCGTGATGGCGGCGACGGCGGCGGTGGCGGTGCGGGTGGTGAACGAGACGTGGCGACCGGCGACGCGGGCGTCGACCGGCAGCAGTCCGCGGAGTCCGTCGCCGTCGGTCTCGGGCAGCAGGAACGTCACCTCGGTGTCGCCGAGCGATGCGATGAGCTCGGCCGGTGAGCCCTCGGCCACCAACCGACCCGACGCCATCACGCCCACCCGATCGGCCAGGTGCTCGGCCTCGTCGAGGTAGTGCGTGGTGAGCAGCACGGTCGCCCCCTCGGCGCACAGTGCCTCGATGAGCTCCCAGGCCCGGCGACGAGCCGCCGGGTCGAACCCGGTCGTGGGCTCGTCGAGGAACAGCAGCTCCGGCCGGCCGACGATCGCGAGCCCGAGGTCGAGCCGGCGGACCTGCCCGCCGGAGAGGGAGCCGACCCGCTGGTCGGCCTGCTCGACGAGGCCCACGAGCTCGAGCACCTCGGCAGTGGGACGGCGGCGCCGATACGGCGAGCCGTAGAGGTCGACCGCCTCGGCCACCTCCAGCTCGGGCTCGATGCCGGAGCGCTGCAGCACGATGCCGACGCGGTCCCTCAGCGACCGCCCGCCGTCCGCCGGATCGACGCCCAGGACCGACACCTCGCCGGCGGTCCGCTCGCGGAAGCCCTC
>JALOLG010000218.1 GCA_025456105.1 Ilumatobacteraceae bacterium
GCGACCTTGAGCTGGTCACCCGACGGCAGACCGGCCGTCAGCGGCTCGACCGTGGACTCACCGTCGTTGTTGTGGAGCAGGGTGAGCGTGCCCGCCGGATCGGCCGCCACGGCGCCGAAGATGTTGACGGTGCCGGTCACCTCGTTGCCCACGACGAGCAGCGGCTGCCCGGTGGGGCTGTCGCCGGCAGCGATGAACACCATGCCCTCCGGCCCGGAGTCGGGGCCGACGTCGTCGCCGTCGAACACCCGGGTCACCAGGTACTGCTGGAACACCGGCGCCATCGGGTCGGTGACGTCGTACACCATCACGCCGCCGATCCGCTCGAGCCCGACGAACGCCAATGTGCGACCGTCGACCTCGCCGACGACCACGGATTCGGGCTCGGGGCCCTTGTCGTCGCTGCGGTTGTCGAAGCTGTTGTTCGAGTTGCTGGCGTTGAAGCTGCCCGGGAGCGTCCGGGCGACGATCTGCTCGAAGTCGTCACCGCTGTCCCACACGATCTGGCCCTCGGCCGTGCGGATCGTGAAGGAACGGCTGCCGAAGGAGCGCAGCTCGCTCACGCGGCTGCCGTTGCGCGGCACGTCGGAGGCGGTCGACACGTTGAGCTGACCGAGCTGCGAGCGCGTGGCCGCCCCGGGGATCGCCGGGTCTGCGACCGAGCGCGCCCGACCGACGTCGCTGTGACCGGTGTACTCGCGGGCGTCGCCCTCGTTGGCGGTCACGACGAAGCGCTGCCCGCCCGCCGAGAAGTTCGCGATGCCGTCGGGCATGTACATGCCCTTGACGCCCCACGGCGCGATCGCGATCGCGCCGTCCTCGTTGCTCGGATCGATGCCGAACCCAGCGACCGAGTGATCGGCCAGCCCGAGCGGCGCGATCGAGACGACCTGCTTCGACCGCAGGTCGACCCGCGCGATCGCGTTGTTCTCCTGCAGCGACACCCATGCGGTGCGGCTGTCGTCGGCGATCGTGATGTACTCCGGCTCGAGGTCCTGCGCCACCGACGCACCCGGACCGGTGATCCGGACCCCCGCGATCTCGGCATGGCGGCGGGCACCGACGTTGAAGTCGGTGAACCGGATCGCCGTGACCGGCTGCGGCGCACCACGCCCGCGCAGGATGCCCGGCGTCCGGAACGGCCGCACCGTGATCACGCTGATCGAGCCCTCCGGGTCGATCGAGTCGGGCTGGCCGTAGCTGCTGGGCTCGCCCTCGTTGGCCACCGCCAGCAGCGAGCCGTCGGGCGTGAACGTGACCATGTCGGGGAGCGACCCGACGACGACCGATCCGACCTGGGTGCGCCCGCGGAAGAAGATCACCCGCCCCGGATCGGTCCGCGGATCGGCGGGCACGGCGACGGCCAGGAGCCCGTCGCTCACCGCGATCGACGTGGGGTCACCGGGGAGCGCGAGCTCGTACTCCGGCACCGGGTTCGACGGATCGGACAGGTCGACCACGTCCACCGACGACGCGCTCATCACGTAGAGCGTGTCGTCCTCGTACGCGACGATCTCGGCGGCGGTGATCTCGTCGTCGGGAACGGCGTCACCCGTGTCGTAGCGCCCGACGGCCTCGAAGGCGACGCCGGGCAGCGGGGGCTCGACCGACGGGACGGGCGTGGCACCGGCCGGCGCCTGCGAGATCACGGCGACCGAGGTGGCGACGACGGCGGTGGTGGCGAGGGCAGCGAGCTTCCTGGTGGCGGCCATGGCCGGGAACGTACGCAGGCTCGGCGAACGGGAGGTAGCGCGCAGGTGAACAGCAGCACAAGATTCAGCGAGATCGGCTCACGGGGCGGGTCGGTGTCGGATCGCCGAGTGCGCGACCACCACCACCGTCGTCGAACCCTCCACGCGGGCGGTGCCGTCGACCACGAGGCTGAACTCGTCGCCCGGGTGCGGCGGGAGGACGACGGCCACGTCGGGCCGGGCGGCGGCGTTGGCCGCCGTGCGACCTCCCACCTCGAAGCGGAGCACCGCACCGTCGACCGTCGGGCGGAGCGCCACGGCGTGCGAGCGTCCGTCGTCGCCGACGGTGAGCAGGTACCCGAACCCGCGGTCGGCCACCTGAGCAGCGAGCTGGTCGAGCTCGACCGGGATGCTCACGGCGCCGCCTCCACGCCGAACCACGGCGCAGCGGCCAGGTCGGCGAGGAAGATCGCACGATCCTCGTCGTCGGCGATCGGCACCGCCAGCGCATCGGCTCGCTCGACCACCGCCTCCTCGAGCCGCCCGGCACAGGCGAGCGCGCGCGCCCGCGCCTCGTGGGCGTAGGCGCGATCGAAGTCGTCGAGGCGGTGCACGGCGACCGTCATCATGCACCGATCGGCGAAGCACAGCGCGAGTCCCGGCTCCCGAGCCACCGCGTAGACCCGCGCGAGCAGCCAGTCGGCCCGTGCGGCGTTCGCGGGGCCCGCACCCTCCGCCCGCGCCCAGTGGTAGGCCGCGGCGTGGGCGCGGCCGCCCGTCGAGCAGCTCCCAGGCGGCCTGGTTCGCCACGACCGCCGCCGCACGATGCGCCTCACCGTCCACTCGGGAAGCAGGCCACGCCGAGGCGCCGCCTGTCAAGGAGCGGTCACCGGGCGCTAAATCTTGACGAATCTGATCGGGATTCGGGTACATTCGTCCGGCACCCGACCGACCTCCCAAGGAGACGACCATGGCCATCCGCCTCGGCGACACCGCCCCCGACTTCACCGCCCCCACCACGCAGGGCGAGATCAGCTTCCACGAGTGGCTCGGCGACTCGTGGGGTGTGCTGTTCAGCCACCCCAAGGACTTCACGCCGGTGTGCACCACCGAGCTCGGCTACGTGGCCAAGATCAAGCCCGAGTTCGACAAGCGCAACGTCAAGGTGATCGGCCTCTCGGTCGACCCGGTCGACAGCCACGTCGAGTGGGAGCGCGACATCGAGGAGACCCAGGGCCAGGCGGTCAACTTCCCGATGATCGGCGACCCCGACCGCACGGTCGCGGACCTCTACGACATGATCCACCCGAACGCCAACGACACCCTCACGGGTCGGTCGGTGTTCGTGATCTGGCCCGACAAGAAGGTCAAGCTCACCATCACCTACCCCGCGTCGACCGGCCGCAACTTCGACGAGATCCTCCGGGTGATCGACTCGCTGCAGCTCACGGCGAAGCACAAGGTGGCCACCCCCGCCAACTGGCAGGAGGGCGAGGACGTGATCATCGGCGCCACGGTGCCCGACGAGGAGGCCAAGGAGCTGTTCCCCGACGGCTGGAACGCCGTCAAGCCGTACCTCCGCGTGGTGCCCCAGCCGAAGGGCTGATCAGCACCAGTTCGCCTCCACCCACGCTCGCACGCTCGGTGCGAGGCGGTGGAGGTGGGCCGACGGCTCCGACCGCACCATCGTGGCGCTCACCGGCACGGTGGCGCGGTCGGGATCGACCGCCACCGCGACGGCACCGAGCCGATCGGCGAGCGGCGACACGTAGGGGTCCGACGAGAACACCGCGTGCGGCCCGGTCTCGTACGGCCAGTGCGAGCGGAACAGCTCGATCCAGCGGCGCCACAGGTCCTCGTCGCCCCAGTCGGTGTCGAGCCGGTGGCGCACCTCCACCACGCGCACGTCGGGGTGCAGCTCCTGCAGCCACTGCGCGCGCAGCTCGCCGGGCGCGGCGTCGCGATCGGCCCGCGAGTTCACGAACACCACCAGGCGATCGGTGCGCGCCGCCGCCCACTCCACCATGTACGAGTGCCCGAGGTGCGGCGGGTCGAAGCGCCCGACGATGAGGCCGGTGGCGTGACGCTGGCTCATGCGGCCGGGTCGACGTCGACGCCGGTGATCCCCGCGACGACCGTCCGCCAGCCGGCCGCCAGTGCCGGCTCGCCACCGCCGTCGTTGATGCCGAGTCGCCGCGCCGTGGCCCGCGCCACGGCCGTCAGCTGGACGTCGCCACAGGCCTCGGCGTCGGTGAGCATCCGCACGAGCCGCTCGCTCGAGTCGGGGGCGCCGAGGCGATGCGCCACCGCGGCGGCCACCACCTCGGCGAGGGCACGGTCGAAGTAGCTCGGACGGTCGAACCCGGCGGTGGCGTCGGCGTCGGCGAGCGCCGCCTCGAGGTCGCCCACCATGGCGTGGGCCACCGCGCGCACGCTGGTGGCGAACGGCGAGGCCGGCACGGCGACGTGCAGCAGCGTGGCGAGCGCCAGGTCGGCGTCGCCGGTCTGGCACTGCGCGAGCGCGAGCAGCATGCGAGCCTCGTCGAGATCGGCACCCGTGGCGCCCATGCGCTCGACCGCCTCGTCGGCGAGCTTGCGCGCCCGCACGCCCTGGCCCAGGTGCATGGCGGCACCCGCCGCTGCGATCGCCGGGAACGCCAGATCGCCGAACGCGTCGCCCACCGCGAGCAGCTCCTCGCTCCCCCGCTCCACCTCGGCCACGCGGCCGAGTGCGGCCCGGGCACGACCCAGCGGGGCGAGCGCCTGCATGACCCCGAACCGGTCGCCGAGTCGACGGAAGCCCTGGAGCGCGCGCTCGCCGTACTGGACCGACTCGGCGAACCGCCCGGTCCAGAGGCGCAGGGCGGAGCCGAGCGCCAGCATCATCGAGGCACCCCACTCGTCGCCCCACCGACGGGCTTCGATCAGCACCTCGTCGGACATCGCCTCGGCCTCGGCGAAGCGGCGCTCCATGTACATCACGAACGCGAGCAGGCCCCGCGCCCACGTGACGCCACCCTGGTCGCGCAGCTCGTGGAACGCCGCGATCGCCGTGTCGAGACGGCGACGGGCCTCGGGGAGGTCGCCGCTGAGGAACGCCACCCAGGCGCGGTTCTGCTCGATCCACGCGATGCCGCGTGGCAGATCGAGGCGGCGGTAGATCTCCTCGGCCTCGTCGAGGTAGCGCTCGGCCACGTCGAGCGAGCCGCCCAGCACCTCGGCGAACCCCCGGCTGCGCAGCGAGTTGGCGAGGTGCTCCTCGTCGCCGATCTCCCGGAAGACGTCGACCGACTCGCCGAGCCGCCGACGGGCGGTGACGAGATCGCCGTCGAGCTGGTGGATCATGCCGGCGAGTCGGTGCACCTCGCCCTCGGCCACCCGGTCGCCATCGGCGATGGCCGAGTCGAGCACCTCGTCGAGGTCGGCTCGCGCGGTGTCGAGCTGGCGCAGCTCGACCGAGGCCGACGCCCGCAGCAGGAGCAGCGTGCGGCGAGTCGACCGATCGTCGGTGAGCGCCAGCGCGCGGCTGGTCTGGGAGATCACCCGACGGTGGCCGCCCAGGTCGAACGACTGCTGCGCCGCCAGCGACAGCGCGTCGACGGCGAGGTCGCCGACGGCCGGCAGGACACCGGTGACCGGGCCGAGCTCGTTGAGCAGCTCGGCGGCCGTGGCAGCGTGCGCCGCGAGGTCGTGCACCGGCGCCTTGCCCGAGCGGGCCATCACCGTGGCGACGCCGGCGTGGCGCTGCGCCCGCGAGCGCTTCGTGAGCGTGCCGTAGGCGACGTCGCGGACCACGTCGCTGCGGAACGCCCACCACCCGTCCTCGACCTCGAGGAACCCGGCTGCGACGAGGTCGTCGACGCCTGCCGGGTCCCACGGCTGATCGAGCGCGGACGCGAACGTCGCCAGCGACGAGATCGGACCCTCGGTGCCGAGCACCGCCGCGTTGTCGACGATCGCGCGAAGGTGCGACGGGAGCTGATCGAGCTGGGCGGCGATCAGGGCGCGCAGCGAGCCGGGCAGCTCGGCGTCGTCGGAGGCGCCAGCCGCCGCCAGGCGGGCGAGCTCGGTGAGGAACAGCGGGTTGCCGCCGCTGCGGTGGTACAGCTGCTCGGCGAGGTCGGGCTCGACCGCGCCGCCCGTGATGCGCTCGACGAGGGCCGACGACTCGTCGTGGTCGAGCGGCCCGAGCGGGAGCGTGAGCACGAGCGAGCGCTCGGCCACCGGGGGCCAGTCGACCTCCTCGCCGCTCCGGTACGCCACCACCAGCAAGAACGCGTGGCCGGCGAGGTTCCGGACGACGGTGCGCAGCAGCTCGCGCAGCGGCGCGTGCGAGTACTGCAGATCGTCGATCCAGAGCACGACGGGCGCGATCGCCGCTCGTCGGCGCAGCACGTTGACGGTCGCCGTGGTGACGGCGTCGCGGACGCCGGTGGGATCGAGCCGGTCGAGCTCGGACGGTTGACCGAGCAGGTGGAGCATCGCCTCCACCATGCGCCCCACGTCGGGGTCGCCGGGATCGAGCCCCTCCGACACGGCACGCTCGGCCGCGACGTGGCGGATCCGATCGGGCGGATCGCCCCGGTCGAGGCCGAGCCACGACGACACCGCCACCGCCAGGGGCGACCACGGGCTCGTCTCGCCGTAGGGCGCGCACGCCGCCTCGAACACCGCCACCTCGGGCACACCGGCGCGGAACGACTCGAGCAGGTCGTCGACGAGGCTGGTCTTGCCGATCCCCGCCTCGCCGACCACCGAGACCACGGCGCTCTGACCGGCGAGCACGCGACCGACGACGCCGCGCAGCAGCCCCCGCTCGGCCGTGCGGCCCACGAGCGGGACCTGCGTGCGCCGGCGCTGGCGCCGCGGCACGTGGTCGGCGGTCACCGCCAGCCAGATCGTCTCGGGCTGCTCGCGACCGCGCAGCACCGCCACCTGGTGCGCCTCGAAGTGGACCGTGTCGGAGCACTGCTGACGGGTGGCGTCACCCACCAGCACGCGTCCGGGCGGCGCGAGCTCCTGCAACCGGGCCGCGATGTTCACGACGTCGCCC
>JALOLG010000219.1 GCA_025456105.1 Ilumatobacteraceae bacterium
GAGGTTCGCCACGTTCACCGCGATGCGCCCCCCGGGCTCGAGCGTGCGCACGCACTCGGCGAACACGTCGGTGAGAAGCTCGAGGTACTCGAGGTACGAGCTCGGCACGCCGTCGCGCTCGAGCTCCTCCTCGTACTGCTTGCCGGCGAAGTACGGCGGCGAGGTCACCACCAGGGCGACCGAGCCGGTCTCGACGGTCGCCATGTCGCGGGCGTCACCGCACACGAACGGCTCGACGACGGGCGTGGGCGGCAGCACCGTCTGGTCGGCGTCGAGGTGCGGCGGGTCGAAGCGCTCGTAGAACGGCCGGGCGTCGTGCGACTCGCGACGGCTCACCCCGAAGTTCGAGGTCGTGGTCCGCCGGCGCCCCTGCACGCGGCGATGCTACGGGCTGACCCCGCCCCCGATCGGCGACCCCACCCGAGTGCCAGCGTCCGTCCGAGTGCCACCGTCCCGAGGGGCGCGCCGATCACACTCGGACGGACGCTGGCACTCGGATCGATCAGGGGCCGAGGACGCGGTCGGTGTAGTCGTTGCGGAACGTGCCGGCGGGATCGAGCTCGGCCCGGAGTCGCATGAAGCGGTCCCACTCCGGATACCGGGGCGCGAGGGTCTCGGCCCGCTGGAAGTGGAGCTTGCCCCAGTGCGGCCGGCCCTCGTAGTCGTCCATGATCGCCTCGACGCCCTGGAAGTACGCGTCGAACGGCGCGCCCCGGTACTGGTGCACCGCGATCCAGCCGCTGGCGCGGCCGTGGCCGGTGGAGAGCGCGATGTCGTCGGCCGCCGAGCAGCGCACCTCGATGGGGAACAGCGGCGGGAACCCGAGCGTCGCGACGAGCCGGCCGATCCGGTCGATCGCCTCGGGGATCGCCGCCACGGGGATCCCGTACTCCATCTCCACGAACCGCACGTGACGCGGGCTGGCGAACACCTTGTCGCTGCGGTCGATCAGCTCGCGCTCGGCCGCCGCCGACGTGACGAGCTTGGCCACCTTCGGCGCCGCCTGCGGGAAGCGGCGGCCCACGCGGCACACCAGACCGAACGCGAGGTTCTCGCCCACCCACTTGTCGCGCACGTAGGCGAGGCGCGGCTGGGGCTGCGCGGGCTCGTCGGTGCGCCGGTTGCGCTTCACCTGGCAGCGCCGGGCACCCGGCATCCAGTAGAGCTCGGCATGGTCGGCGCTGGCGAACAGCGCGTCGACGTCGGCCAGCACGTCGGCGAGCGGCTCGATCGTCTCCCGCGCGTGCAGCCGGAACGCCGGCACGCACTGCAGCGTCACCTCGGTGACGATGCCGAGCGCTCCCACACCGACCCGCGCCGCCTGCAGCCGCTCGTCGCCCTCGCTCAGCCGCACGACCCGGCCGGCGCCGTCGACGAGCTCCATCCCGACGACGGTGGTCGCGAGGTTCCCGAACGCGGCCCCGGTCCCGTGGGTGGCGGTGGCGATCGCGCCGGCGATCGACTGCACGGCGATGTCACCGAGGTTGGGCATCGCGAGGCCCACCTCGGCCAGCCGGTCGTTGAGCACGTGGAGGCGGATGCCCGCCTGCACCGTCACCCGGCCGGTCACGACGTCGACGTGCTCGACCCGGTCCATCGCGTCCAGCGAGAGGAGCACGCCGTTGGTCATCGCCGCCCCGGTGAAGGAGTGACCGGCCCCGATGGCCTTCACGCGCACGCCGCGCTCGGCGGCGTCGCGCACGATCGCCGCCACCTCGTCGGTCGAGCGAGGCCCTGCGACCGTCGCCGGGACGCACACCTGGTTGCCCGCCCAGTTGCGTGTCGTGGTCGATCGCGTCCGCACGCCCACGACCGTAACCCGCCGGTCGACCGGGGTCCGCCGCCCGTACCATCGTCCCATGCGAACCGTCGTCGGCGCCTGCCACCACGACTGCCCCGACTCGTGCGGATGGATCGTCACGGTCGACGACACCACCCCCACACCGACGGCCGTCAAGCTGCGCGGCCACCCCGACCACCCCTTCAGCCAGGGCGAGCTGTGCCCGAAGGTCAACCGGTTCCTCGACCGCGTGTACTCCCCCGACCGCATCCTCACCCCGCTGCGCCGGGTGGGGGCCAAGGGCGAGGGCCGCTTCGAGCCGATCTCGTGGGACGACGCGCTCGCCGAGATCGCCACACGCCTCCACGACGTGATCGACACCCACGGCGCCGAGGCGATCCTGCCGTTCAGCGACGCCGGCAACCAGAGCACGCTCGCGCTGATGGGGCTGTCGAGCCGGTTCTTCCACCACCTCGGCGCGAGCCTGCTCGACCGCACGATCTGCGGGCCCACGGCCGGCGCCGGCCTCGCCGCCACGATCGGCACCAAGCTCGGCGCCGACCCGCTCGACGTCGTCCACAGCCAGCTCGTGCTGCTGTGGGGCACCAACACCCGCCTCACCAACCGGCACCTGTGGCCGTTCATCGAGCAGGCACGTGCCAACGGCGCTCGGATCGTCGTGATCGACCCGATCCGCACGCTCACGGCCGAGGGCCTCGACCCGTCGCGCGGCGACCGGTTCGTGCAGCCCCTGCCGGGCACCGACACCGCGATGGTGCTGGCGATGATGCACGTGCTGATCCGCGACGACCTCGTCGACCACGACTGGGTCGCCGCACACACCGTCGGGTTCGACGAGCTCGCCGCCCACGTGGCCGACTGGACACCCGAACGAGCTGCCGCCATCACGGGCGTCGACGCCGACGTGATCACCGAGCTGGCCCGCGACTACGGCACCACCCGCCCGGCGATGATCCGCACCCTCATCGGCGCCGAGCACCACGAGAACGGGGCGATGTTCTTCCGCACGCTGTCGTGCCTGCCGGCCCTCACCGGGTCGTGGCGCGAGCGCGGCGGCGGGTACGCCCGCAGCGTCGGGTCGTGGCAGGACCAGCTCGTCGACGACCACGCCGTGCACCGCCCCGACCTGCTCGCCGGCCGCACGCCGCGCACCATCAACATGAGCCGGCTCGGCGAGGCGCTCGAAGGGCGCGCCGAGGGAGGACCGGTGCACGCGCTCGTGGTGTGGAGCTGCAACCCGCTCGTGATCGTTCCGAACTCGGAGTCGGTGCGCCGCGGCCTGGCGCGCGACGACCTGTTCACCGTCGTCCACGAGCAGTTCCTCACCGACACCGCTCGGTACGCCGACATCGTCCTGCCCGCCACCACCCAGATCGAGGCGAGCGACGTCGTGCCGGCGTGGGGCCACCTCTGGATGGCGTGGAACGAGGCGGCCATCCCGCCCGTCGGCGAGTCGTGCAGCAACACCGAGCTGTTCCGCCGCCTCGCCCGGGCGATGGGCCTCACCGAGCCGTCGCTGTTCGACGACGACGACACCCTGCTGCGCCAGGCGTTCCCGACGGTCGACCTCGACGCGCTCCGTCGCGACGGCTGGATGCGCGTGCCCTTCCCCGACGACGGCCTGCCGTGGGCCGACGGCGGCTTCCCCACGCCGTCGGGCAAGGTCGAGCTGGCGAGCGACCGGCTCGAGCGGGCCGGCCACCCGCGGCTGCCCACGTTCGTGCCGCCCCGCGAGGGCCCGCACGGCGACCCTGAGCTGGTGGCCCGCTACCCGCTGCAGCTGATGACGCCCAAGCACCACACCCGTTTCCTCAACTCGGGCTACTCGCACCTCCCCAAGCACGGCCCCGCCGAGGGCGGACCCTTCGTCGAGCTCGACCCGGCCGACGCCGCCGCCCGCGGTTTGTCGGAAGGCGACCTCGCCCGGGTGTGGAACGACCGGGCGAGCCTCGAGCTGCCCGTGCGCATCGGCGACCGGCTGCGCCCCGGCGTCGTCGTCGTGCCCTACGGCTGGTGGTCGGCCCACCACCCCGACGGCAAGGTCGGCAACAGCCTCACCAACGACACCCTCACCGAGTGGGGCGGCGGCGTGGCGTTCTTCGACACCCTCGTCGAAGTCGCCCCCGCCTGACCCCCGGGACCGGCATCAGGCGCCGGCGGAGCGGCGGCGCACCAGGAGCACGAGGCCAAGGCCGACCGCCAGCGCGGCGACGGCGACGACGGCGGTGTCGCGCGACGTCGAGCTCGGACCGGTCTCGGGCAGCGGCACGGCCACCGCCTGCGACGTCGTGGTCGCGGCCGCCGTGGTGGTCGGCGCGACCGTCGTCGTGGTGGTCGTGGTGGTGGTCGTCGTGGTCGACGGCGGCGGCGCCTGCGTCACGCTCAGATCACCGGCGAGCACGCCGGTCTGGACGATGACCTCAGGGACGTCGCCCGTGTCGACCTCGTCGGGGAAGTCGCCGAAGCACGTCCCGCTCGTCGACACGGTCTGGGTGATGGCGCCGGCCGGGATGGCGATCG
>JALOLG010000220.1 GCA_025456105.1 Ilumatobacteraceae bacterium
GGGTGGCTCCACTCCATCGAGAACCGCTTGGTGATGTGCGGCTTGATCTGGCTGCCGAGGCCGAGCACGAACCGGCCGCCCGAGAACGCCTGCAGGTCCCAGCCGATGTTCGCGAGCGTCATCGGGTTGCGGGCGAACGCGACCGCGATCGACGTACCCAGCTCGATCTCGCGGGTGTGCTCGGCGGCGAGGAGCAGCGGGAAGAACGGGTCGTGCGCGGTCTCGGCCGTCCACGCGCCCGAGTAGCCCGCCTCCTCGACCTCCTTGGCGTTGGCGGCGACCTGCCGCAGATCCGAACCGATGCCTCCGTCGACCTTCATGCGCCGGACCGTAGCGCCGGGCCGACGGGCGCGATCAGTCCTGGTCGCGCAGGAAGCGCTCGAGCTCGGCGGCGATCTCGTCGCCCGACAGCATCTCGAGGCTCGGCCCGCCGTCGGCAGTGCCAGGTGGGGCATCACTGATGGTGTCGTACACCTGCTCGAGCTGCTCGACCATGCGGCGGTGCTCGTCGTTGCCGGCCACGAGCGCGTCGAGGCGGGCCCGCTGGTCGAGTGCCTCCTGACGCAGGTCGGCGGCGTCGACCACCACGTCGGCCGCTTCGCGCAGCCCGTCGAGCAGCGCCACGCTCGACGCGGGGTAGCCCATCGTCGCCACGTAGTGCGGCACCTGCACCCACACGCCGAGCGCCGGGATGCCGTGACCGTGCATCGTGTGCTCGAGGGCCGCCGCCACGCCGGCCGGGACGTCGACCGAGCTGCGCAGGAACGGCACCGATGCGAGCACCTCGTGCGAGGGCGAGCTGACCGACAGGCGTGGCGGGCGGGTGTGCGGCGCGGCGAACGGGTAGGCGCCGAGCGCCACCATGCGCGACACGCCGAGCTCGACGGCCAGCTCGCCCATCACGCGGCAGAACCGGTGCCACGCCATGTCGGGCTCGGGACCGGTGAGCAGCAGCAGGTCGCGGCCGGTCTGGTCGCGGCCCGCCGACAGCGTGGGCCGGTGCCACTGGAGCACCGAGTTGAGGCCCTCGCGCAGCTCCATGATCGGCCGGCGCGCCCGGTAGTCGACGTAGCGGTCGTCGTCGAACGTGAGGATCGGGTCGGCCTCGGTCTCGTCGACGATCACGTCCATCGCCGCCTGCGCCGCGCCGGCCGCGTCGATCCACCCCGTCATCATCACGACGAGCACCGGGGCGCTCAGCGGGGGCGGGTCGGCGAGCCAGTGGACGTCGGCGCCGTCGGGCACGCTCATGCCGGCCCCCGGGCGGTCATGACGACTCCAGCAGCGCCTCGGCGCGCTCGGCGGCGGCCACCACCTGGCGCTCGAAGGGTGCGAGCTCGGCCGGGTCGCGCTGGCCCAGCGCGCCGCCCAGGTAGCGGGCGTACACGCCCTCGAGGATGCAGGCGAGCTTCCACGACGCGAAGGCGACGTACACGTCGAGCTGGGCGAGGTCGCGGCCGGTGACCTCGGCGTAGCGCTCGGCGAGCTGGTGGCGATCCCAGAACCCGTCGGCGGTGGTGGCGCCACCGCCTGCCCAGGCCGACTGCTCGTCGCCGGGGCCCGTCCAGTACACGAGCAGCAGACCGAGATCGGCCAGCGGGTCGCCGAGCGTGCAGATCTCCCAGTCGAGGACGGCCACCACGGTGCCGTCGTCGTCGACCATCGTGTTGTCGAGGCGGTAGTCGCCGTGGACGATCGTGGCCGGGCCCTGATCGGGGATGCGGCGGAGCAGCTCGTCGTGCACCCGGTCGACGACGGGCAGCTCACGCGTCTTCTGCTGGTTCCACTGCCCGTACCAGCGCTTGAGCTGCCGGGCGAGGTACCCCTCGTGCCGCCCGAGGTCGGCGAGCCCGGTGGCCTCCAGGTCGACGGCGTGGATGGCGGCCATCGTGTCGACGAGCGACCGGCTGGCGGTGGCGCGCGCCGCGGGGGTGAGCACGTGCTCGGCCGTCGCCCGGTCGCGCACGACGTGCCCGTCGACGAAGCCCATCACGTAGAACGGCGCGCCGTTCACGGCCGGATCGTCGCAGTGGCCGGCCACCGGCGGCACCGGGACGGCCGTGCCCTGGAGGCCGCTGATGATGCGGTGCTCGCGGCCCATGTCGTGCGCGCTTGCGAGGACGTGACCGAGTGGTGGCCGGCGCAGGACGAACCGGCGGCCGTCGGCGCCCGTGACCCGGAACGTGAGGTTGGAGTGGCCGCCCGCGATCACGTGGAAGTCGAACGGGGCGATCGCACCGTCGACGTGCTGGGCGAGCCACTCCGTGACGCGGTCGACGTCGATGCCAGGGATCTCGGCGGGGGCGGTCACGTGGGCGAGGGTACCGGTCAGCGCACGTGCGGTGGATGGTGCAGCACGACGGGGAACGGTGCGTGGCGCACGACGTCCATCGTCACCGACCCGGACACGAAGCGGGCCATGCCGGTGCGGGCGTGGGTGGACATCACCATGAACGCGGCGGGGAGCTCCTCGGCGAAGTCGATCAGGGCCTCGGCGGGATGGTCGCTGTGGAGCACCTCGAACTCGACGTCGTGGTGCGACGTGGCCTGGAGCTCCTTCGCGAGCCGCGACGGGTAGGCGCTGTCGATCGAGTCGTCGCTGGTGCGGTCGATCGGCTCACCGACGGCGACCACCCACGGGCGGGCCCCGAGCGTGATGCCCCACGCGGCGGCGAGCGGCAGCGACGTCTCCGACGCGTGCGAGCCGTCGACCGCGACGACGAACTCGCCGGTGAAGTGCGCCGCCTCGGGGTCGACCTTCGGGCCCACCGCGACGATCGGGCCGAACGTGGCGCGCACCACCCGCTCGGCCACCGAGCCGACGAGCGCAGCGCTGCGGCCGCGCCCGATGGTGCTCATCACGAGCGTGCTCTCCGGGTGCGACTCGGCGAACTCGGCGATCGTGGTGGCCACGTCGCCGTCCATGGGCACGACGGTGAGCGAGCAGGTGGGGCAGGCATCGCCGTGGAGCTCGCGCAGGTGCTCGTCGAGCAGCGTCCGGAGCTCGGCGCGCGACGTCTCGACGTCCTGGTCGGTGACGTGCAGCACCTGCATGTCGGCGTCCGCCTGGAGCGCGAGCGCAGCCGCGACCTGGATCGCCCGCCATGACTCCTCCGAGCCGTCGACGGGAACCACGATGTGCTGGAACATGGTCGGACCTCCATCCTCGTGCACCTTCACGCTATTGGCCCGACCTCCCCGCGGGCAGGGCCGGACGTCCCGACTCCGGCGGTAGCGTGCGCGCCATGGCGATCGACGTGACCGATGCGACGTTCGAGGCGGAGGTGATCGAGCGGTCGCACCAGGCCGCGGTGGTGGTCGACCTCTGGGCGGAGTGGTGCGGGCCGTGCCGCACGCTGGGTCCGATCCTCGAGCGCGTCACCGATGCGACGGGTGGCCAGGTGGTGCTCGCCAAGGTCGACGTCGACGCGAACCCTGCGATCAGCCAGGCGTTCCGGGTGCAGTCGATCCCCGCCGTCTACGCGCTCAAGGACGGCGCCGTGGTCGACGGCTTCATCGGCGCTCAGCCCGAGGAGCTCGTGCGCCAGTTCGTGGAGCGACTGCTGCCCACCGAGGAGGAGAGCGAGATCGCCCGGCTCGTGGCCGCCGGCGACGAGGCGAGCCTGCGGGCCGCGCTCGAGATCGAGCCCGGCAACGAGGATGCGATCGTGGCGCTGGCCGAGCTGCTCGTCGAGCGTGGCGACGGCGACGCCGCGCTCGCCCTGCTCGAGCGCATCCCCGAGACCGAGCGCACCCGCAAGGTCGCGGCGGCGGCTCGGCTCGGTGCCACGCCCACCGACGATCACGACGCCACCCTCACGGCGCTGCTCGACCGGGTGAAGGACGACGACGAGGCCCGTCAGCAGTTCGTCGACATCCTCGAGCTGATGGGTCCCGACGACCCGCGCACGGCGGCCTACCGCCGTCAGCTCACCGCACGTCTCTTCTGACCGCGCGGTCCTGATCGGAGCCTCGGCTCCCTCGACCCGCCGGCGCGCGACGCGCCCGTTCGAGGAGGAGTCGATGCTCGACCCGTCCGTCGATCCGCACCGTCCCTCGCCGCGTCCCGGCCCGCTCGATCGGATCGGCACGTGGGTGCGCTGGTTCGGGCTCGGCCGGCTCGTCACCGCGGCGGTCTCGGTCGTGGTGGTGGTGATCGGCGGGTGGTGGCTGGTGCGCCCACCGCAGCTGCCGGTGGAGGCCACGCTGCCCCTGGCGGGGGCGCCCACCTCGGTCGGCCTGCCGCTCCCGACCGCCTCGGCGAGCGCGCCCGTCGAGGCACCCGCATCTGCGGCTGACCTGGTGGTGCACGTCGCC
>JALOLG010000221.1 GCA_025456105.1 Ilumatobacteraceae bacterium
CACGTCGTTGTAGACGCCGTCGAGGATCACCTTGCCGGCCTCGCGGGCGGCGAGCAGCGCGGTGGCGAGGTGGGGCAGGAGCGGGTGGCGTCCCGGCACGAGGCCGGCGCGCAGCTCGCGCGCCAGGTCGTTGGTGCCCATCACGAGCACCTCCACCCGCGGGTGGTGGGCGATCGCGCGCACGTCGAGGATCGCGGTCGGGGTCTCCACCATCGCCCAGATCCGCATCGTCGACGGCGCGCCCGCGGCGTCGAGGTCGTTCGACACCTCGTCGAGCGTGCTGATCGACGACACCTTCGGGATCACCACCGCCGACGCTCCCGACATCGCGGCGGCGGCGAGGTCGGCCGAGCCCCACTGGGTGTCGAGCCCGTTGCAGCGGATGGTGATCTCGCGGTGGCCGTACTCGCCCGAGCGGGCGGCGGCCACGGCGTTGGCGCGGGCGGCGTCCTTGGCGTCGGGCGCCACGGCGTCCTCGAGATCGAAGATGAGGGCGTCGGCCGGGATCGACTTCGCCTTCTCGAGCGCCCGCTCGTTCGCGGCGGGCATGTAGAGGACGGAGCGGCGGGGGCGCAGCTGGGTGGTCACGTGATCCTCCTTCAGAAGCCGTAGGCGGCGGCGAGCTCGGGGTCGCGGGCGGCGAGCTGGCGGGCGAGCTCGACGACGACCTTGCACTGCTTCACGGAGGCGTCGTCCTCCATCTTCCCGTCGAGCATGATCGCCCCGGTGCCGTCGCCCATCGCCTCGATCACCCGCATCGCCTGGGCGACGTCGGCGGGGCGGGGGCTGAACACCCGGCGGGCGATGTCGATCTGGACCGGGTGCAGGCTCCAGGCCCCGACGCAGCCGAGCAGGTAGGCGTTGCGGAACTGGTCCTCGCAGGCGACGGTGTCCTTGATGTCGCCGAACGGGCCGTAGTAGGGGAGGATCCCGTTGGCCACGCAGGCGTCGACCATGCGGGCGAGCGTGTAGTGCCAGAGGTCCTGCTGGTAGGTGGCGCGGGCAGCCTCGGGGTCGTCGGCGACCGGGTCCTCGCGCACGAGGTAGTCGGGGTGGCCGCCGCCGACGCGGGTGGTCTTCATCCGGCGGTTGGCGGCGAGGTCGGCCGGCCCGAGCGACAGGCCCTGCATGCGGGGCGATGCGGCGCAGATCTCCTCCACGTTGGCGACGCCCTTCGCGGTCTCGAGGATCGCGTGCACGAGCAGCGGCTCGGTGAGACCGGCCTTGGCCTCCAGCTGGGCGAGCAGGCGGTCGACGTAGTGGATGTCCTCCGGGCCCTCCACCTTGGGGATCATGATCACGTCGAGCCGGTCGCCGATCTCGGTGACGGCGGTGACGATGTCGTCGAGACCCCACGGGGAGTCGAGGCTGTTGACGCGCGTCCAGAACTGGGTAGCGCCCATGTCGACCGTGCGCCCCACCTCCACCAGCCCGGCCCGGGCGGCCTCCTTGTCGGCAGCCGGCACACCGTCTTCGAGGTTGCCGAGGATGACGTCGACCGTCGGGACGATCTCGGGCAGCTTGCCGACCATCTTCGGGTTCGACGGCGGGAAGAAGTGGATCATCCGGCTCGGCCGGAACGGGATCTCGCGCAGCGGCTCGGGGGCGCCGATCGCCAGCGGCCGGAAGAAGTCCTTGGGGTTGCGCACGGCCCGAGGGTAGGCGGGCGGCGCTACGAGCGAGAAGCCCGTGCCGCCGACACCACGGCGCCGAACAGGCGCTGCTGCTCGGGGTCGTCGTCGGCGGTGTCCTCGGGGTGCCACTGCACGCCGATCACCCACCGGCCGGGCAGCTCGACGGCCTCGATCGTGCCGTCGTGGGCGAACCCGGTGGCCACCAGCCCCTCGCCGAGCCGGTCGATGGCCTGGTGGTGGACCGAGTGGCCCGTCGGCCGGCGCGTGCCCATCGCGTCGGCGGTCAGGCCGTCGGCGTGGAGCTCGACCTCGTGGTGCACCCACAGGTGCTCCATCTCCGTCACGTCGCCGATGTGCTGCACCAGCGTGCCCCCGAGGGCGACGTTGAGCACCTGGTGGCCGCGGCAGATGGCGAGCAGCGGCATGCCCAGCTCCACCGCCGTGCGGGCGAGGGCGAGGTCGAGCTCGTCGTGCGATGCGTCCACGCCCCGGACGGTCGGGTGGCGCTCGGCGGCGCCGTAGCGGGCCGGATCGACGTCGGGTCCGCCCGGGAGCACGACGGCGTCGAAGCGCGCGAGCACGTGGGCGAGGTCGGTGATGGTCTCGTCGATCGGGGGCAGCACGACCGGCTGGCCGCCCGCGCGGACGATCGCGTCGAGGTACGTCCGCCCGACCGCGACCGCCGGGACCCGCCACGACGATGCCGTCTCGGTGCGGCGGGACGGCAGCGCGACGAGGGGACGCACGGGCGCGACGCTATCTGCAGGTGGCACGATGGTCGTCGTGACGGGCTTCGACCACGACGCGCTGGCCGCCGAGGTCGCCGCCGGGCGGATCGACACGGTGGTGGTGGCCTTCGCCGACCACCAGGGGCGCCTGGTGGGCAAGCGGGCCGATGCGGTGCACTACCTCGAGCGCGTGCGCCACGACGGGCTCGAGAGCTGCGACTACCTCATCGCGTGCGATCTCGACGACGTCCCGCTGCCCGGGCTCCACTGGGCGAGCTACGAGCAGGGCTACGGCGACATGCTCGGCACCGTCGACGCCTCGACGCTGCGGGTGATCCCGTGGCTGCCGCGCACCGCCCTGGTGCTGGTCGACCTGTTCGACGAGCGCACCGGAGCACCGGTGGAGGAATCACCCCGGCGCATCCTGCAGCGCCAGGTCGAGCGTGCCGCCGAGCTGGGCCTCGAGGTGTGGGTGGGCACCGAGATCGAGTTCTACCTCTACGAGGAGACCTACGCCGAGGCCGCGGTCGCCGGCTTCGCCGACCTCACGCCGTCGTCACCGCACCTCCAGGACTACTCGATCCTGCAGACCACACCGGCCGAGGACGTCCTCGGGGATCTGCGCCGTGGGCTCCGTGCGGCGGGGGCGCCGGTCGAGTTCTCCAAGGGGGAGGCCGGTCGCGGCCAGCACGAGGTGAACATCACCCACCGGTCGCCCGTCGAGACCGCGGATCTCGACGTGCTGTTCAAGCACGCCGTCAAGGAGATCGCGGGGCAGCGCGGGCGCTCGGCCACGTTCATGGCCAAGCCGGTGATGCACGAGGCCGGATCCGGCTGCCACGTGCACGTGAGCATCCACCGTGAGGGCCGGCCGGCCGACGACCGCGAGTTCGGGTCGTTCCTCGCCGGCCTCGTCGCCACGGCCGCGGATCTGAGCCTGCTCGTGGCGCCGAACGTGAACAGCTACCGGCGGTTCCAGCCCGAGAGCTGGGCGCCCACGGGGATCGCCTGGGCGCTCGACAACCGCACGGTCGGCTTCCGCGTGGTGGGCCACGGCTCGTCGCGCCGGGTCGAGAACCGGATCCCCGGCGCCGACGCCAACCCCTACCTGGCCATCGCCGCCACGCTCGCGGGTGGCCTGCACGGCGTCGAGCGCGGCCTCGAGCCGCTGCCGCCGTTCACCGGGAACGGGTACTCGGCGCCCGAGCTGCCGCGGGTGCCCACGACGTTCGTCGAGGCGATCGAGCGCTGGCGGGCGAGCGAGGTGGTGCCCGAGCTGTTCGGTGAGGCCGTCCGCCACCACGTGCTCGGTCACGCCGAGGCCGAGTGGCGGGCGTTCAGCTCCACCGTCACCGACTGGGAGCGCCGGCGCTACTTCGAGCGGATCTGACAACCCGGCACCCCAGAGCGACAACCCACGTTGTCGCACCCCCAGGTCACAGTCCCCGGCATGGACCTCCGCCGTGAGCTGCACCGACTCGTCGACGACGCGCTCGACCACGATCCGCGTCGGGCCCTCATCGCCGTGCGCCTCCTCGCCGACGAGCACCAGCCGTGGCTGGAGGAGCGGGCGGTGCTGACGGCACGCGCCGCGGGGTGGAGCTGGGCCCGGATCGGCCGATTGCTGGGCCGCACCCGCCAGGCGGTCCGCGTCAAGCACCAGCACCTGTCACCGGTGATGTCGCGACCGGCGGACGACCCGCTGCACCGTCAGCTGCAGCGGCTCGCGGGCACCTCGCGGCGGCTCCGGGAGTTCGAGTCGGACGACGTCGTCGGCTGGTGACGTCAGGCCGCGGACTTCTCGAGGATGTGGACGCCGCAGGCCGAGCCGAGGCCGATCACGTGGGCGAGGCCGACCTTGGCGCCGGCGATCTGACGGTCGCCGCACTCGTCGCGCAGGTGCTGGCAGACCTCCCAGATGTTGGCGATGCCGGTCGCCGAGATCGG
>JALOLG010000222.1 GCA_025456105.1 Ilumatobacteraceae bacterium
GACTCGACGTCGCCGGCGGCATCGTCGTCGAGTCCTGACCCGAGTGCTCGCGTCCGCCCGAGTGCTGTCGTACGTGGGGGTGCGACGCCAGCACTCGGGCGGACGGCAGCACTCGGGTGGTCGGGTCGGGGGTACCCTCCGCGCATGACCGAGCTGCACCCGCTGTCGAGCGACACGGCGGCGCGGCTGCGTGCGGCCGGCCTCGACCCCGCCGCCGTCGAGCGCCTCGTGCGCGCCGCGGTCGAGGAGGACCTGCTCGGAGGGATCGACGTCACCTCGGCGGCAACCATCCCGGCGGGTCAGCGCAGCGTGGCCACGTTCGGCGCTCGTCGCGCCGGCGTGGTCGCCGGCCTGCCGGTGGCGGCCGCCGTGATCGACGTGGTGTGCGGCGACGACGTGAGCGAGGTGGCCTACCTCGTGGCCGACGGCGACCGCGTCGCGGCGGGCGATGCCGTCGCACGGGTCGTCGCGCCCACGCGGGCGATGCTGACGGCCGAGCGGACGGCGCTCAACCTGCTGTGCCACCTGTCGGGCGTCGCCACGCTCACGCGGCGGTGGGTGGACGCCGTCGAGGGCACGGGTGCCCAGGTCCGCGACACCCGCAAGACCACGCCCGGTCTGCGTGCCCTCGAGAAGTACGCGGTGCGCTGCGGCGGTGGGGTCAACCACCGGATGGGCCTCTCCGACGCCGCGCTGGTGAAGGACAACCACGTGGCCGCCGCCGGCGGGGTCGCAGCGGCGTTCGAGCGGGTCCGAGCCCTGGCAGCGACCATCACGGTGGAGATCGAGGTCGACTCGATCGACGGCCTGCGCGAGGCGCTCGCCGCTGGCGCCGACCTGGTGCTGCTCGACAACTTCGACCCAGCGGCGATGCGGACGGCCGTCGCCCATCGCGATGTGCACGCGCCCGCGGTGCGGCTCGAGGCGAGCGGTGGGCTGACGCTCGCCGTGGCGCGCGAGGTGGCCGAGACGGGTGTCGACTTCATCGCCGTCGGCGAGCTGACGCACTCGGCGCCGGTGCTCGACCTCGGCCTCGATCTCGAGACCGTCGTCGCCGGCAGATCAGGTCGCCGGCTGATCAGATGGTGCCGACGACGTCGACCACCATGATGACGTCGGTGTCCGCAGGCAGACCGCTCTGCGGGTTGCCCTCGGCGCCCAGGAACGACTCGGGCGGCATGACGATGATCCGCCGCCCGCCGACCTGCATCCCGGGGATGCCCTCCACCAGGCCGGGGAACGTGCGGCCGTCCTCGAGGACGAACTGCTGGGTGGTGCCGAGCTCCCACGAGTTGTAGATGACGGCCTGGTTGTCGCCGCGGGCGATCAGCACCTGCGCGAGCACGGTGTCGCCCGGCTCCACCGGGTCGCCCTCGCCCACGATCACGTCGGTGGTGGTGACCTCGGTGGCGTCGACCGACGGCTCGATCTGCACGTCGAGGGGGGCGTCCTCGGGCACCGGCTTGGGCACCACCGCCCGGACGTCGACGACGAAGGTGAGGGCGTCGCCCGCCCGGATCACGTCGCCGGTGTCCTGGTCGCCGTAGGCGAGCTCGTTGGGGATGTCGAGCTGCACGCGCTGGCCCGTCTGCACGCCGACCAGCCCCTGGTCCCACCCGGGGATGACCTGGCCGGCGCCGAGCGTCACCAGGAACGGCCCGCGCTCGTAGCTGGAGTCGAACTCCTCGCCGTCCTCGCTGCGGACGCCCACGTAGTCGACGACGACCGTGTCGCCCGCGGCGGCCTCGGGTCCCTCGCCCGGGATCAGCTCGGTGACGACCAGCTCGGTGGGGATCTCGGCCGGGATGTCGACCGTCGGCTTCTCGACGTCCTCGGGCAGCTCGTCGGGGTCGCTGATCGGCGTCAGCTCGACGTCGGTGACCGTGGTGCCCTCGGAGGCCTCGGTGGTGTCCGCCGTGTCAGCCGTGTCGCCGTCGTCGTCGCCGGAGCAGGCGGCGACGAGCAGGGCGGCGGGGACGAGGACGAGGGCGAGGAGTCGGCGGTGGCGCACCCGGGCGACGCTACCGGCCGAGGGCGTCGCGCCGCGGTCGGCTCAGCGGCGGGCGAGCCACTCGGCCTCGGCCTCGCCGAGCGGCGTGCTCGGTGGCGCGTCGGTGAACGGCCACAGCTCGGCGGCGATCCGGCGGTACCACCCACGGGCGCCCAGCTCACCCAGGAGGGCGTAGAGGCCGAGGTTGATGCGCTGGATGAACACGAAGGCCCGCGGCACCGTGGCGTACTGCGAGATGGGACTCGAGCGGTCGAACGTGTGCCGGACGACGCTGCTGGCGTACTCGCGCGTCCACACCAGCTCGCGGTCGTCGCGGACGGGCTCGTAGAAGTGGGCGAAGTAGTCGCCGATGTCCTCGGTCGACGACGGGCAGCCGGGCAGCAGCATCCCGGCCCGCTCGACGATCCGCCGGAACTCGTGCACGTCGTGATCGACCGCGGCGGCCTTCACCATCGCCTCGAACGTGCGCATCTCGTCGTCGGCGAAGTGCTTGACGAGGCCGAAGTCGAGGAACGTCACCGTGCCGTCGTCGTGGAACAGGTAGTTGCCCGGGTGCGGGTCGCCGTTGAACGCGTGCATCCGGTACAGGCTCCGGAACACGAACCGGAAGATCACCTCGCCCACGGCGTCGCGACGCTCCTGATCCCACGTGAGCACCTCCGCCCAGGTGTGGCCCGTGACGAGATCGCTCGTGAGGACCCGGCGGGTGGACAGCTCGGGCACCACGGCGGGCACGTGGATGAACGGGTGGCCGGCGTAGAAGTCGGCGAACGCCTGCTGGTTGCGGGCCTCGAGCTCGTAGTCGAGCTCCTCGGTGAGACGCAGCTTCACCTCGTCGACGAGCTCGGTGGGGTCGAGCCCGCCGAACCCCTGGCGCAGGAGGGCGCCCAGCAGGTCGGCGTTGCGCAGGTCGGCGGCGATGGCCTCGTCGACGCCGGGGTACTGCACCTTGACCGCGACCGGCCGCTCGATGCCGGTGGCGGGATCGACCCAGATCGCCCGGTGGACCTGGCCGATGGAGGCCGCGGCGATGGGGTCGGGGTCCCACTCGGCGAACAGCGCGTCGGGCCGAGCGCCGAGCTCGCGCTCGATCGTGTCGGCCGCCAGCTCGGCCGACATCGGCGGCGCGTTCGACTGCAGCTGCGCGAGCGCCGTCCGCAGCGCCTCGGGCAGCCCGTCGTCGAGGTAGCTCGCCATCTGCCCGAGCTTCATGAGCGCGCCCTTCATGTGACCGAGGCGCTCGGCCACCTGCTCGGCGGTGCGGAGCTCGCGCTCGCGGTCGAGCTCGACCCGGCGCTCCGCGGACGCGAACGCCTTGCGGGCCGCGGTGCTGGCATAGGTGCCGCCGACCGCTGCGCCGAGCCGGGCGACGGTGGCCGAACGGCGGAACCAGCTGCGGTGGAGCCGGTCGCTCATGAGGCGCGGCGGACGACCGAGTCGATCGCCCGGATCAACGTCGGCACGAACCGGTCGGCGTTGCTCACGACGGCGTCGTGCGTGCCGTCGACCCGGAACGCCTCGGCGCCGTGGATGCCCTCGAACCACTTCACCTGCCGTCGCACCGGGACCACCTGGTCGCGCATCGTGACGATCACCGACGTGGGCACGTCGACGGTGTCGAGCCACTCGGTGGCCGAGAAGCCGCCGATCGCCCGACCGGCCTCGAGCACCATGCGCCAGTCGTGCGCGCCCGCCTGCTCGAGCGCCCAGGGCGACCAGGTGCCGGCACGTCGCTGCAGGTACAGCTGGTCGGACAGCCGCTCACGAGCGGCGGCGGGCGCCAGGCGGGCGAGCGCGGCCAGGCCGGTGAGCCCCATGAACGACAGGCGCTCCTCGCGCCGGCCGGCGAAGTAGGGGGCGGTGGCGCAGAGCACCAACCCGCTGACACGGTCTGGGTGCCGCTTCCAGACGAGGCTCGCGATGGGCCCGCCCATGGAGTAGCCGACCGGCACGAACCGGTCGATGCCGAGCACGTCGGCCATCGCGACGACGTCGTCGGCGCAGTCCTCCAGTCGGAACGACTTGCGGGTCCGCAGGCCCCGGCCGTGGCCCCGGTGGTCGAAGGCGGTGACTCGGTAGCGGGCACCGAGCGGCTCGTAGCAGGTGAACCAGTTGAGGTCGGCGGTGGCGGTCCAGCCGTGGAGCAGCGCGACCGCGGGGGCGCCGGGCGGGCCCGTCACCTCGCGGAGGTGGACCGTGCCGAGCCCGCCGAGCTCGACGTCGCGTCCCGGGGGGAGCGGTGGGGCGACGGGCGGCGCGTCGGCGACGAGATCGTCGAGCATCG
>JALOLG010000223.1 GCA_025456105.1 Ilumatobacteraceae bacterium
CGGTGGTTGCAGGAACTCGCGGACGCCCGCCTTGAAGGCCTCGACCGCCTTCTCGGCCTGGGTGCCGACGACCGGCAGGCCGAGCAGGAACTCCTCGAGCTTGCGCTGACGACGCACGTACACGGGGTTGAGGCGGATGTCGGTGAGGGCGTGCGCCAGCTTGTCGGTGAGCCGGTCGGGGAAGCTCGGGTGGTTGGCGCGGGGGTCGGTGCTCTGCACGCTGGCCGACAGGTTCGACACGGTCGGCGCGTAGCTGCGGCCGTTGTCGTTGAGCACGATGATCACGCGCCGGCGGGCGTGACCCAGGTTGTTGAGCGCCTCGTACGCGAGGCCGCCGGTCATCGAGCCGTCGCCGATGACCGCCACGATGTGGCGGTGGTCGTCGAAGCCGGCGTCGCGGGCCACGGCCATGCCGTAGGCGTACGAGAGCACCGTGGAGGCGTGGCTGTTCTCGATGTAGTCGTGCCGGCTCTCCTCCCGGCTGGGGTAGCCCGACAGCCCGTCGGCCTGGCGCAGCCCGTCGAAGCGGTCGCGCCGCCCCGTGACGATCTTGTGGACGTAGGCCTGGTGCCCGGTGTCCCAGAGGATCGCGTCGGTGGGCGACTCGAACACGCGGTGCAGCGCGAGCGACAGCTCGACCGCACCGAGGTTGGAGCCGAGGTGGCCGCTGTTCTTGGCGACCGCCGCGACGATGAAGTCCCGGATCTCGCCGGCCAGCTCGCGCAGCTCGTCGTCGGTGAGCGTGCGGAGATCGGCGGGTTCGTTCACGCGCTCGAGCAACACTGCGGGTGACGCTATCCGTCGTACGGTGTCCCACCATGACCGACCCTTCGATCGATCTGCGCAGGATGTTCGACCTCACCGGCCACGTCGCACTCGTCACCGGGGGCAACGGCGGGATCGGGCTGGGGATGGCCGAGGGGCTGGCCGCGCACGGCGCCACGATCGCGGTCTGGGGCACCAACCCCGACAAGAACGACGCCGCGGTCGAGCGCCTGGCCTCGTACGGCGTCGACGTCGAGGCGCTGGTCTGCGACGTCGGCGACGAGGAGGCCGTCGAGGAGGCCACTCGCGAGGTGCTCGCGACGTTCGGTCGGATCGACTCGTGCTTCGTGAACGCCGGGGTGGGCGGCCAGGCACCGAGCTTCGTCGGCATGACCACCGAGGAGTGGCGGCGCGTCATGCGGGTGAACCTCGACGGCGCCTTCTTCACCGCACGTGCGGTGACCCGGCACATGGTGGAGCGCCACGGTTCGGGCGACCCGGGCGGATCGCTCGTGTTCACCACGTCCGGATCGGCGTACTTCGGCCAGCAGCGCGGCCAGCACTACGGCGCGTCGAAGGCCGGCGTGATCTCCATGATGCGGGCGATCGCCGTCGAGCACGCACGCCACGGCATCCGGTCGAACGCGATCCTGCCCGGCTGGATCGAGAGCGACATGACGGCGGGCGCGTTCGGATGGCAGACGTTCGTCGACAAGGTGCTGCCCCGCGTGCCGTTCCGCCGGTGGGGCGACCCGACCGACTTCTCAGGCCTGGCCGTGTACCTCGCCAGCGGGGCGAGCGGGTACCACACCGGTGATGTGATCACCATCGACGGTGGGTACCACTCGTTCTGACGAGTGCGCGGCCTGCCAGCGGCGATCCAGGCGGTCCTGGTTCCAGCGGTGCAGCCCCCAGCCGATCAGCGCGCCGACCGCGAACACGACGATGCCGCCGACACCGTCGATCCAGAAGTGGTTGCCGGTGACGACGATGCAGAACAGGGTGGCGGCGGGGTAGAGCAGCCAGGCCGCCTTGCTCCACCGGCTCCGCAGGAGCGGCCACATCGCGATCGCGCACCACGTGGCCCAGCCGATGTGCAGGCTCGGCATCGCCGCGTACTGGTTCGAGATGGAGGCCATGGCGTCGCTGTCGAACGACCAGGGTCCGCCGAACTCGGCCAGCGTGTCGACGAAGCCGAACCCTCCGTCGGGGCGCAGGTCTGACTCGATGCAGGCGCCGCCGAACGCGACCTCTCCTGGAGGCGCATCGACCGGGCACGGCTCGTCGAGCAGCCGCGGCGGCATGAGCGGGAAGAACGCGAACCCGACGATGGCGAGCGCGGTCATCGCCGCCAGGGTGTTGCGCCACTGGGGGAACACCCCCGGGCGCTTGCGGAACAGCACGATGAAGACGCCGATCGTCACCACGAAGTGCGCGACGCCGTAGTAGGTGTTCCAGAACTGGATGAACACGCGGTAGTCGAGGAACGCCTCCTGGATGGTCTGCTCGTGGAACAGCCCGAGTCGCAGCTCGAGGTCGATCACCCGCATGGCGTTGTTGAACGCCTGCTCGGGGACGCCGTCGGCAGCGATGCGGTTCGACCCGAACTGGTTCCTGGTCCAGGAGTACACGACGTAGAAGACGGCCACGATGAGGGCCTCTTTCCACCAGCGCGTGACGTGTGGCCGCTCGACCGGGATCACCTCGGTGTGGGCGGCGTGCACGGTTCCCCACTCTACGACGCCGAGTACGGTCTGTGGCCGTGGGGATGATCGACGGACACGCAGGTCAGCAGGCCGTCGCGGCGATGCTCGGATACGGCACCGACGTGATGTTCACGCTCAACGGCGGGCACATCTGGCCGCTCTACGAAGCGGCCCGCGACCAGGGCATGCGAGTGGTCGACACCCGCCACGAGCAGGCGGCCACGTTCGCCGCCGAGGCGTACGCCAAGCTCACGCGTCGGCCGGGCCTCGCCGCGCTCACCGCCGGGCCCGGCATCACCAACGGCGTGTCGGCCATCACGTCGGCGCACTTCAACGGCGCGCCGCTGGTGGTGCTCGGCGGGCGTGCGCCGCAGGGGCGGTGGGGTGCCGGGTCGCTGCAGGAGCTCGACCACGTGCCGATCGTGGCGAGCATCACCAAGCACGCCGCGACGGTCACCGACCCCACGCGGGCCGGCATCGACGTGCACCACGCGGCATCCGTGGCCACCACGCCGCACCGCGGACCGGTGTTCCTCGACTTCCCGCTCGACGTCTTCGGGCCGTCGGCGGGCGAGGCACCCGAGCCGGGCCCGTGCGTCGGCCTCGGCGCCGAGCCCGACGCCGACGCCGTCGCGCGGCTGGCCGAGCTGGTGGCGACGGCCGAGCGGCCGGCGTTCATCGTGGGCTCCGACGTGTACTGGGCCGGTGCGTGGGACGAGCTGCGGGCCGCGGCCGAGGCCCTCGGCGTGCCGTGCTTCTTCAACGGGCTCGGGCGAGGCGTGCTCCCCGCCGACCACCCGCTCGCCTTCTTGCGCACCCGCGGCCTGCTCAAGCAGCGGTGCGACCTGGTGGTGGTGCTCGGCACACCGCTCGACTTCCGCCTCGGGTTCGGCCGGTTCGGCTCGGCGCGGGTCGCCCACGTCGTCGATGCCGACTCCCAGCGGGCCGGCCACGTCGACGTCCACACCGTGGCCGGCGACATCACCGCCACGCTGCGCGGCCTCGCCGAGCACCGCGGCGACCGGGTCGATCACGCGTCGTGGGTCGCCGAGCTCCGCGACGCCGAGACGGCTGCGGCCGCCGCCGATGCCGGGCTCCTCGCCGCCACCGACGACCCGATCAAGCCGTCACGGATCTACGGCGAGCTGGGTCGTCGGCTGGCTCGCGACGCGGTGGTCATCTGCGACGGCGGCGACTTCGCGTCGTACGCCGGCAAGTTCGTCGAGGTGTTCGAGCCCGGGTGCTGGCTCGACACGGTGCCGTACGGGTGCCTCGGGAACGGCATCGGCTACGGCATCGCGGCGCGCGTCGTGCGCCCGTCGTCGCAGGTGGTGGTGCTGCTCGGCGACGGCGCGGCCGGCTTCGGCCTGATGGACGTCGACTCGATGGTGCGCCACGGCCTGCCCGTCGTGATGGTGGTGGGCAACAACGGCATGTGGGGCCTCGAGAAGCACCCGATGCAGGCCATCTACGGCTGGGACCTCGCCTGCGACCTGCAGCCCGGCTGCCGCTACGACGAGGTGGTGCGGGCGCTCGGCGGCGGGGGCGAGACGGTCACGTCGCCCGACGAGGTCGGTCCCGCGCTCGACCGGGCGTTCGCGAGCGGCGTGCCGTACCTGGTGAACGTGGTCACCGACCCCGGCGACGTCTACCCGCGCTCGAGCAACCTCGCCTGAGTCGCCTCGAGCACCCTGGGTGCAGATGTCGCCGGTGGCGTCGAGCACGACGGCCCGGCGGGCGTCATCGGCGTCTGGGTGTGATCGTCGTCGGGTTGCGGGGAGATCTGCACCCGGATGTCCGAGCGG
>JALOLG010000224.1 GCA_025456105.1 Ilumatobacteraceae bacterium
TCGTCACGGCCGATCAGCTGCCGGTGGTGCTCGATGGATGAGGCCACGGCCCGCCTCGCCCTGGTGGCCGCGATGCACGAGCTCGACGCTCGGGGCCTCAACCACGGCTCGTCGGGCAACGCCTCGATCCGCGTCGACGACCGCCTGATCGTCACGCCCACCGGCATCCCGTCGGCCGTGCTCACCGCCGCCGACATGGTGCTGATCGACCTCGACGGTCGGCCGGGCCGACCCGGCCAGCGCCGCCCCACGAGCGAGTGGCCGCTGCACGTCCGGCTCGCCCGCGCCCGACCCGACGCGACCGCCATCGTGCACACCCACTCTCCCGAGGCCACCGCGGCCTCGACGCTGCGCCGACCGGTGCCCGCCGTGCACTACGTGGTGGCGCGCTTCGGCGCCACCGAGCTGCCATGCGCTCCGTACGCCACATACGGCACCGACGAGCTCGCCGACCACGTGGTGGGCACGCTCGGCGACCGCGGCACCGCCTGCCTGATGGCGAACCACGGCGCGATCGCGATCGGACCCGATCTCGGGGCCGCGCTCGCGCTCGCCGTGGAGGTCGAGTGGCTGTGCGGCGTGGCCCGGCGCGCGAGGCAGCTCGGCGAGCCGGTGGCGCTGGACGCTGCAGAGATCGAGCGGGTGGCCGAGCGGCTCGCGACCTACGGGCAGCCGGAGGGCGCACCGCCGTGACCGCCGCGGGTGTCGATCTGTACTGGATCCCGCTCGGCGCGGGGACGGGCGGGGCGGTGGTGCGGTTCAGCGGCCGGTCGTACGAAGCCCTCGCGGCGCGCCGCGCCGGTCGGCCACGCTGCGACCTGTACCACTCGGCGCTGCAGGTGCACGCCGACGGCGAGACGTGGTCGATCGAGATGGCGCCCGTGTGGACCCGACCGACGGCGTCGGCCGTCGTGGGCGAGGGGCCAGTGGGCAGCCGCTGGCTCGGACGGTGGCGGCTGTTCCGCTACGAGGTGCGGTGCTGGGCCGGTGGCACGATCCCCGACCTCGCGGACGCCGTCGGCGGCCCGCTGCGCACGAGCACCGAGCGCGCGACCGCGCTCGCCGTCGTCGAGCTCACCCGCTCCGTGCCCGCAGGCACCTGGGGGCGCGACGAGGCGCGCCTCGGCGACATGTGGAACTCCAACTCGATGGTCGCGTGGCTGCTCGCACGCAGCGGCCACGACATGGACCTGATCGCCCCACCGCCGGGCGGACGCGCTCCCGGCTGGTCGGCCGGCGTGGCCGCCGCGCAGCGGCAGCTCGACGCCTGGTGAGTGGGCGATACGGGCCTCGATCCCATGACCTCCACGGTGTGAACGTGGCGCTCTTCCAACTGAGCTAATCGCCCTTGCGGGAGCCCGATGCTACCGGGTGGAGGCCGCGAGCAACTCCTCGGCCCGGCCGAACAGGTACGGGATGCTCGGCGCGATGCGATCCCACTCCGGGTCAGGCCGCTTGCCCGAGCGGTGCAGCATGACGTTGAAGCAGGAGATCACCCCGAACCGGTAGCCCGACAGCGCCCGGTACCACGCCACGTCGGCCAGCGTGACCGGGCGACCCGACGCGATGGCGTAGCGCTCGACGATCGCCTCGAACGGTGGCAGCCCCGGCAGCCCGGCGCCGTCGGCCCAGCTGGCCGCATCGTTCATCATCAGCAGCCAGCCGAGGTCGAGCAGCTGGTCGCCGATCCCGGAGATCTCCCAGTCGAGCACGGCCACGAGCCGACCGTCGTGGAACAGGACGTTGTTGGTCTGGAAGTCGCCGTGGAACACGCCGAGGTACCGGGTCTCGGGCAGGCGGTCGCGCAGCAGCTCGCCCACCCGCCGACCGAGGTCGATGTGCGCGTCGCCGCTCTTCTCGAGCAGCGGGTCCCAGAACCGGATCTCGGCATCGAGGTCCTTGGGCGCCTCCCAGTCCGCGAGGTCGACCCGCCAGTCGACGAGGTGCACCTGCGCGAGCGCCTCCACCGCCTGACCCAGCACGTCGGCAGGCGACAGGTCGCCGTGCACCGCCGACGGGTCGCGCATCACGTAGGTGTCACCCGGCAGGCGACTGGTCATGAGGTAGGGCACGCCGAACCAGCGCTCGTCGGCGTCCCACCACGGCACCGGAGCGACCGGCACCCCGGCGCGGGCGAGTGCGCGCAGCAGCGGGACCTGCCGGAGCACGTCGGTGTTCCCCGACCGCCGCACGCCCGCCGGTGGCAGCCGGACGACGAGGTCGTCGAGCACCGTGCCGTGCCGCTCGACGCGGAACCCGAACGACAGCCCGGCATGGCCGGGCATCACCTCGGGCGGGCTGACCGTGACGCCTTCGTCGTAGTGCGCCGCGGCCCAGGCGTCGAGCTGCGCACGCAGCGACACGAGATCGATCCGACCCACGTCAGCCCTCCTCCGGGACTCGCTCCACCACGCACGCCTGGCCCATCCCGAGCCGGTCGGGGTACTGCGACGTGCCCACCGGGCAATCGGCGTCGAGCGGCACCAGGCGGTCGACCACGAGCGTCGCCCCCTCCTCGCAGCGCACCTCGGCCACGACGTTGTTCTCGAGGACCGTCACGCACGATCCCGACTGCAGCACGCCGTCGGGCGCCGGCTCCTCGACGGGCTCGAAGAGGATCGCCCCCATCACGACGAACCCGACACCGAACGCCGCCATCACGCCCATCAGCTTCCAGGGGATGCGGGCCGGGGTGACGTCGACCGGCGGGACGTGCTGCACCGTGGCCGTCGCCGCGCCCGACGAGGTGGGTGGTGGCGCCGCTGGGCGGCGCAGCGACCGGTCGTAGACCGCCCGGCGGCCCGGATCGCCGAGCACCCGGTAGGCCTCGTTGATGGCCGCCATCTCGGCCGCCGACTCACGCGCGCTGCGGTCGGGGTGGGCCTCGCGCGCCCGAGCGCGGTACGCGGCCCGGATCTCGTCGGGCGCGGCGTCGGGTGCGACCCCCAGGACCTCGTAGTGCGACCTGATCCCCGCAGGCTACGCCCGACCCTCCCGATCGTTCGGGCTGCAGCTGCCATCACATGTGGTGGCAGCTGCAGCCCAAACCGCCGGCCGGGGCGGCGGGGTTCAGTAGCCGGCGTCGGGGTCGACGAGACCGATCAGGGGCTCGCCGGCCGCGAACCGGCGGACGTTCTGCGACACCCGCTCGGCGAGCAGCGGCTTGGCCATCTCGGGGGTGTTGCCCACGTGGGGCGTGATGATGCAGTTCGGCAGCGACCACAGCGGGTGGCCCGCCGGGAGCGGCTCGGGATCGGTGACGTCGAGCGCCGCGCCACCGATGACCCCGTCGCGCAGGGCCACCACCAGGTCGTCGGTGACGATGTGGCGGCCGCGGGCCACGTTCACCAGCCAGGCGTGGGATTCCATCATCGCCAGCTCGTCGCGGCCGATGAGACCCTCGGTGTCGGGCGTGAGCGCGAGCGCCAGCACCACGAGGTCCGCCCCGGCGAGTGCATCGACGTAGCGGTCCGGGTCGAGCACGACGTCGACACCCTCCATGTCGGTGGCCTGCCGCCGCACGACGGTGATGTGGCAGTCCCACGGCTCGAGCAGCCGCACGAGCGATTCGGCGATGCCGCCACCGCCCAGGATCGACACCCGGCCACCGAGCAGGTTGCGCCCGGTCGGCGCGGTCCACTGGTCGGCGCGGGTGTACCCCGCCAGCCCGCGCAGACCCGCGATGCCGAGCGCGAGCGCCATCTCGGCGACCGGCTCGGCGTACACGCCCTTGCCGCACGTCCACACGTGGTCGCGGTCGACCAGGTGGATGAAGTTCTCGATGCCGGCGAACGGCAGCTGCACCCAGCGAGCGCCCGATGCACGCTGGAGCGACTCCTCGAGCGCGGCGGGGTGACGAGCGTCGGACCAGATGATGCCCTCGCACTCCTCGAGGGGCACGAGATGACCGCCACCGTCGGCGATCGCATCGGCGAGCCAGCTGATCGACGGGTCCGGAGCGAGGGCGATCCTCGGCGGTGCAGGCATGTCGCGGGGAATCTACTCCCGCTGGCCGAGGGTGAGCGATGATGCGGCCATGTCGTCACGCCGGGTGAAGATCCGTCAGGCCGCACCCGATCCCATCGTCCGATCGATCATCGAGCACCTCCAGCACGACGGACGGCTCCCGTTCACCCGCCTCGGCGCGCTCGTTGGCCTGTCCGAGGCCGCCACCCGCCAGCGGGTGCAGCGGCTACTCGACCAGGGCGTGATCCAGGTGGTG
>JALOLG010000225.1 GCA_025456105.1 Ilumatobacteraceae bacterium
GCAGCGGGCGGCAACGGGTCGCCGTCGATCGTGGCGTGCATCCAGAGGCTGACGAGGTCGTCCTCCGGGTGGGCGATGCGCTGTGCGGCGATCCCGCCGAGCGAGCCCATGAACTCCATGTTGGCGTCGATGAACTCGCAGAAGATCTCCCCGCTGCGCTCGCGCATGTCGGTGCGCATGAGCCGCTCGCTCCAGCTCTTGATCGACCGCCACTCCTCCTCGGGCCAGCCGAGCAGGCGTGCCGTGGTACGGGCCGGCAGCTGGCCCGACAGCGCATCGACCACCTCGAACGAATCGCCCCCGGCCACGATCGCGTCGATCAGCTCGGACGTGAGCGCGGCGATCGCCGGCCGACGCTCGGCGACCGCTTTGCCGGTGAACCGCGACTGCACGAGCATCCGCTGCTGACGGTGCCGCGGGTCGTCCTGGGCGATCATGTTGATCTCCTCGGGCGACCACAGCGCCCGGTAGCCCTGCCCCGACAGGAACACCGACGACGTGCGCTCGACGTGCATCAGATCGGCATGGCGCGTGACCGCCCACAGGCCGTTGCGCTCGTCGCGGTAGACGGGCTCGTTGGCTCGCATCCACGTCCAGACGTCGTGCGGGTCGCGGCGGTAGAGCTCGGGATCGAGGAGATCGACGGCGAGGCGGTTCATGGCCGCATCTTCGCGCCCCACTGGTTCCAGTGGGTCACCGACTCGGCCGGCCGGCGGGGGGCCACGCCGAAGCGTCCGGCCGGGTGGCCGAGCGGCACGAGCGCGGCGATCTCGAAGCGGCCGTCCGGCACGCCGAGCGCATCGAGCACCTCGGCGGTGTGGATCCGGATCACCGTGGTGAGCGCCGTGCCCAGCCCGAGCGCCCGGGCGGCGACGCAGAAGTTCTGCACCGCCGGGTACACGCTCGCGTCGAGCCGGCCGATGTCCATCGGGCCCTCGTCGTCGGCCGGCTCCCACGGGATGCGGGGCTGGAGGAACAGCACGATCACCGGCACGTCGCCCAGGTGGTCGGCGAGGTGCCGGCTGGCGTCGCGGGTGCGCTGCCACGACGCGGCCTGCTCGGGGTCGGTGAACGCGGACGCGTCCGGCAGCGACCGCTCGTAGCGATCGAACGCCGACCGGTACCAGCGCGCCACCTCGGCGCGCGCGGCGGCCTCGGTGACCACGAGGTACTGCCAGGGCTGCACGTTGCCCCCGCTCGGCGCCTGCTGCGCCGCCCGCAGGCAGGTGCGGACGTCGTCGTCGCTCACCGGCTCGTCGGTGTAGCGGCGGATCGCCCGCGTGGTGAGGATCGCCTCGATCGCGTCCATGGTCATCTCCCTTCGAACCGCGGGGTGCGCTTGGCGCGGAACGCGTCGACCGCCTCGGCGTGGTCGGCCGACAGGAAGCACGGCACCTCGAGCGCGGTCGACAGGTCGAAGCTGTCGAGCAGCGCTCGCTTGATCTGGGCGTTGACCGCGAGCTTGGTGCCCTGCACCGCCAGCGGGGCGCCGGCCGCGAGCCGGTCGGCCCACGAACGCGCCCGCTCCCCCACCGCGTCGCTCGCGCAGACCTCGGCCACCGCACCCAGGCGGAGCGCCTCGGCAGCGGTCAGCGGCTCGCCCAGCATGAGGTGGCGCTTCGCGGCGAGGGGTCCGAGCAGCAGCGGCCAGATCGCCGCCCCGCCGTCGCCTGCCACGAGGCCGACCTTCACGTGCGGGTCGACGATCACGGCATCGTCGGCCATCACGACCACGTCGCACAGCAGCGCCACGGAGGCCGCGAGCCCGGCCGCGGTGCCGTTGAGGCCGCACACGACGGGCACCTCGACGTCGAGCAGGTCCCACACGAGCTGCTTCGCCTCGCGGCGCAGGTGGTGGATCGCCTCGGGCGATCGCAGCGACGGGAACCAGTCCATGTCGCCGCCGGCCGAGAACGCCCGGCCGGCGCCGGTGAGCACGACCGCCCGCGCCGACGACTCCCGCTTGAGGTCGCGGAACAGCTCGCCGAGCTCGCGGTGCAGCGTGGCGTCGACAGCGTTGATCGGCGAGGACGGGTGATCGATGGTGGCCACGAGCACGTCGCCGTCGCGCTCCACTCGGATCGTCTCCACGACGGGCGACCGTAGCCGTCGCTCGTCCATCCCGACGCGGCCGGCTGGGTACGGTGGCGGCATGGCCACGGTCGCGGAGCTCGCCGACCGCCGGCTCTCGTACCGCGAGGTCGGCGCCACGGGGACGGCCCTGCCCGACGGCTACCGGCACCTCGCCCGCAACGTCGCGATCGGGCGATCCGAGGCCGCGTTCGACCGCGCTGCCACGCACCTCATGACCTTCGGGATGCACCGCGACGCCGGGTTCGACGTGTCGACCAGCGCGCCGCGGGCGGCCACCGGCGTCGACGTCCTGCTCCGTCGTGGCACGCCGCCGCTCGCGTTCGAGGCACCGCTGCGCATCGTGCACGCCGTCGAGCAGACCGACCGCCACGGCTTCACGTACGGCACGCTCACCGGACACCCGGCGCGGGGCGAGGAGTCGTTCAGCGTGCTGCTCGAGCCCGACGGTACGGTGCGCTTCGTGCTCATCGCGTTCTCCACGCCGGCGTCGTTCCTCGCCACGGCGAGCGGGCCACTGGGGCGGTGGCTGCAGGACCGCATCGTCGACCGCTACGTCGCAGCGCTCCGGACGGTGGCCGGACGATGACGCCCGTCCGACGCTCGGTGGTGCTCGGCGAGTGGCTCGACCGCCCGATCTCGGCCGACCTCGAGGTCGCCGTCGCCGCCGATCGGCTCGGCTACGACCAGGTCTGGATCGGCGAGATGGCCAAGCTCGACGCACCGGCGATGGCTGCCACGGTGGTGGCCGCCACCGGCCGGATCCAGCCGTGCCTCGGGCCGCTCGCGGTGACGGTGCGCTCGCCCGTGCAGATCGCGCTCGCGGCCTCGACGGTCGCGGCGAGCGGCCGGCGGGTCCACGTCGCGCTCGGCACGTCGAGCGACGTGGTCGTGCGGTGGCACGGCCGCACCCGGGCGGGCGCGGCGGCGCAGCTCGCGAGGTCCGCCCAGGAGGTGCGGATGCTGCTCGACGGCGAGCGGGTCGAGGGGTTCCGGTTGCGCCGTCCGCTCCCCGACGCCACGGTCACGGTCGCCGCCTTCGGGGAACGAGCGGTCGCCGCGGCGGCGCACGCCGACCGGATGGTGCTCAACATGGTCACGGTCGACGCCGCCCAGCGGCTGGCCGCTCGGCACCCCGACACCGCCGTGTGGCTCGCCGCCGCCGTCGACCCGACGCCGGAGGAGCGCGCGTGGATGGCGCGCGGGTACGTGGGGTACCTGGGCGCGCCGGGCTACGCGGAGATGTTCGAGGCAGCCGGCTTCGGCGATGCCGTGGCCGTGGCGCGCTTGGGGGGCGCCCACCCGCGCGACGTCGCCGCCGCGATCCCCGACGACCTCCTCGACGCCGTGGCACTCGTGGGCGACCAGGCGCACGTGGAGGCCCGCATCGCCGAGTACGCCGGGGCCGGGATCACCGAGATCGGGTTCGTCGTCCCGCCGCTCGACACCGAGTGCGGGCGCCGCACGATCGAGCTCCTCGCACCCTGAACCGGCGGGTCACACCATCGACAGGTCGACGTCGAGGCCGAGCAGCGACTTGCCGAACGTCTCGGCGAGCTTGGGGGCGGTCATCACGTGCTGGGTGACCACGTGGGCGTCGCGCAGGCACCGCCCGAGGACGCTCGCGTCGTAGACCGCGGTGCCACCGGCGAGCGTGAACGCGGTGTCGGCCACCTCGGCCGCGGTGGACGCCGCGTGCATGGCGGCGAGTCGGATCGCCACGCGACGCTCCCCCGGCACCGGCTCGCCGGTGGCGGCGAGCGCCCAGGCGGCGGCGAGCTCGTCGAGCAGGAACGCACGGGCCGAGCGCAGCCGCGCCTCGGCTCTCGCGACCTCGATCTGGGTGAACGACGACTCGGCCAGCGTGCGCCGCGCGAACTGGGGCGTCTTGGCGCCGGCGAGCTCGATCAGCTCGTCGAGCGAACGGCGGGCGACACCGAGGCCGACGGCGGCCACGCCGGTTCCGAGCAGCGTGAAGTTGGGGAAGCGGGCGAGGGGTGCGTCGACCGTGGGCCGCGTGACACCTGGCTGGATCGTGCGCCGGTCGGGGACCCGCGCCCCGTCGACAGAGAAGTCGAGCGAGCCCGTGCCGCGCATGCCGCCCACGTGCCAGGTGTCGTGGAAC
>JALOLG010000226.1 GCA_025456105.1 Ilumatobacteraceae bacterium
GCCACCCAACCACCTCGCACCACGAGGTCGTAGCTCATGAGGATCTCTCGCTCCTGGTCCGCCGTTGACGTCGCAGCGCGCGCTGCGAGCCGGCACGGTAGCCGTGCCACTGACCCGCGGCCCACGACCTCGGGCGGTCGTCACCGGACTGGTCGCGAGTCGTCACGACCCCGTCACCGGCTCGTCATGCACGGCCGTTCATGTACCACCGCGGCCACCTGCCGAGCGAGCCGGCCGGAGCAGCACCTCGCTGCCGATCGGCACGAAGCCGACCGTCAGGAACGCACGCAGCGATGCCGCGTTGCCCGGGGCCACCTGCGCGAACACCCAGCTCCCCGGGGGTGCCGCCGCCAGCCCGGCCCGGATCAGCCGGCGCCCGTGACCGGCCCCCGCCGCCACACCGTCGTGCAGCTCGACCGACAGCTCCCACCGACCAGCCAGCCCGGCCCCGAGCGTCACCAGACCGGCGTCGTCGCCGTACACGCGCACGTCACGACGGTGGGCGCGGGCGCGACGGACCCGCGGGTGGTGCTCGAGGTCGTCGCGGGCGGGGAGCCGGTCACCCGGCTCGGCGCGCCGCACGAGCACGGCGTCGAGCGAGCCGATCCAGCCGTCGGGGCCGGCGAGCCAGCGGAGCGCGTCGGGATGCGTGCACCCGCCGAAGCCGTGCAGATCGGGGACGTCAGCGCCGACGAGTGATCGGTCGGTGAGGACGATCGAGTGCCCGGTCAGCTCGACGACCGCGTGCATCCCGGTGGTGGCATCGGGCGGCAGGACGCGCACGCCGCCGTCGACCGGCGGGAACCGACCCGCTGCCGCATCGGTGAGCAGCCGGCCGAGCGGGTCGCTCCCCCCACCGCGCTCGCTCATCGACGCTCCTCGACCGGATCACCGTGCTCGTCGAGGTCGACCGGGCGACCGATGACCGCCTGCAGGAAGTCGGCCCGCGGGACGGCGAGCAGCTCCACGTCGGTGACCGCGCGCACGTTGGCCGTCCGCGGCACGTCGCGCAGCAGCGCGATCGACCCGAACCCCTTGGGCGCCGCCAGGTGGTTCACCACCTCGCCGTCGATGTCGACGTGCAGCTCGCCGTCGAGCACCAGGTAGTAGCGATCGCCGTGGTCACCCTGGCGGATCACGAGCGTGCCGCCCGGGTGCTCGACCCGCTCCACGCTGCGGGCGACCCGCTCGATCGCCGGTGCGGGCAGGTGCTTGAGGTGCGGATCCACCACGAGCCGCCCGAGCAGCGCGCGGTCGACCAGCACGTCGTCGGGTCGCGAGGCGGCGAACCGTCGCACGCCGACGAGCAGGACCACCGTCAGCCCGACGCCCACCACCGCCAGCGCGGTGCCGAGCGACGTCGCGCCGACCAGCACCGACACCCCGTACGACCCGAGGGCCAGCGCCGCCATCTGGAGCCCCTCGACCACGCCGAAGATGCGCGTGATCACGTCGAGCGGCGCGTACCGCTGGATCGCGATGGTGGCGGTCACCCGCAGCAGACCCGAACCCGCACCGCAGAGAGCGGCGAGCAGCACCGCCGGCGTGAGACGGTCGACCGAGGCCAGCACCACGAGGGGCGCGCCCACGAGCACACTGCTCGCCACGAGGTAGCGCACGGTCCGACCGCCAGCCGCGAGGCCCGCCCCGGCTGCGGCTCCGGCGACCGCCCCGACGCTGACGGCGCCCGCGAGCAGACCGGCCACGCCGCCGCCGGCGTCGAGCCGCTCGTCGGCGAACGTCACGCCCACCACGTCGAGCACGCCGACCACCAGCAGAGCCATCGCGAGCAGCAGCACCATCACGCGCACGTTGGCGTTCCTTCCCAGCGCCCGCAGACCCACGAACACCTCGGCGATCACGTCAGACGCCTCGACGAGGTGACGACGACCGAACCGGCCGTACAGGTGCAGGCGCGACACGGTGAGCGCGGAGGCGAGCATCAGCCCCGACGCGATGCCGAACACCCAGCCCGGGGAGCCCAGCGCCAGGACGAGGCCACCCAGCACCGGGCCGAGCGAGGCTCCCACCTCACCGACGGCCGTCGACACCGAGGTCGCAGCCACGAGCGTGTCGGGCGTCCGGGTGACGTCGGCGAGGATCGCGCCCATGACCGGTCGCGTGAACGTCACCGAGGCGGCGGCGAGCGTCGCACCCAGATAGGTCACCGCCACCGAGCCCGTCGCCATCCCCGTCGCGGTCCATGCCATCGCGCCGGCCTGCACGAGGTACCCCACCTGCAGCACCCGGTCGCGACGGAATCGGTCACCGGCGAACGCCGCGAACGGGGCCACGAACACGGCGGGCGTGAGCTGCAGCAGCGCGACGAGACCCGCCTCACGGACGCCGCCGCGCTCGAACGCGTACACGAGCACCGCGAGCCACGTGGCGTTCTCGGCGAGCGCGAAGCAGCCGAACGCCGCCACGATCCTGCGGAGCCCGGGGTCGGCCAGCACCTGGCGGACCGCTCCCGTGTCACCCGTCGGCGCCGTCCCCCCGACCTGCGTCACGGGCCGGGAGGCTAGGCCAGCCGGCGCTGCGGGGATACCGTCCGGCCATGCGCGTCGACGTCATGAGCACGCCCCGCCCGCTCACCCGTGCCGGCCAGCACGCCCAGCGAGTGTCGGCCGCCGGGTTCGACGGGATGGTGCTCACCGAGGGTGGGCGCACCGCCTACCTCACCGCCGTTGCGAGCGCGCTCGCCGCGCCCGAGCTCGAGCTCGCGACGGGCGTGGCCGTGGCGTTCCCCCGCAGCCCGATGGTGACCGCGCAGGTGGCGTGGGAGCTGCAGGAGCTCACCGGCGGACGGTTCCGGCTCGGGCTCGGCACGCAGGTGCGCACCCATGTGGTGCGCCGCTACGGCGTGGAGTTCGAGCACCCCGGGCCGCGCCTGCGCGACTACGTCCTCGCGGTGCGGGCCTGCTTCGCCGCGTTCCGGGGCGCGCCGCTCGACCACCACGGCGACTTCTACGAGCTCACGTTCATGAGCCCGCAGTGGAGCCCGGGCGCGATCGACGTGCCCGACCCGGCGGTCGACGTGGCGGCCGTCAACCCGTGGATGCTGCGCATGGCCGGCGAGGTCGCCGACGGCGTGCACATCCACCCGATCGGCAACCCCGGCTACCTCCGCCGCACGGCGCTCCCGGCGATCGCCGACGGTGCCGCACGAGCCGGTCGCGACCCGGACGAGGTCGCGCTGATCGTGCCCGTCACCACGATCGTCGGCGACACCGACGCCGAGATCGCCGCCGCCCGCGACCGGGCGAGGGCATCGCTGTCGTTCTACGGGTCCACCCCCAACTACGCGTTCGTGTGGGACGAGGCCGGCTTCGAGGGCACCACCGCTCGGATCCGTGCGCACCAGAAGGCCGGCGACCTGGCGGCGATGGCCGCCGAGATCACCGACGACCACCTGGCCGTGTTCTGCGTCGAGGCCACGTGGGACGACCTGGCCGACCGGTTGATCGACACCTACGACGGTCTGGCCGCCCGGCTCGCGCTGTACTCGCCGCAGTTCGACGGGCCCGAGCGGTTCGAGCGCTACGGCGCCGTCGCCGCCGAGGTGTCGCGGCGCACCGCGGCCTGACCCATCAGCTCGGGCCCGGGCGCGACGCCAGCGCCGGGTGCGCATCGGCGACCGCCTCGGCCCGCAGCTGCGCCTCCGCCGCGTCCCAGGCCGAGATCACGCAGGTGCCCGCGAGCAGGTCGTGGAGCTCGCGTCGGTCGCGGCGGAGCAGCCCGATCACGAACCCCGCACCGAACAGCACGAAGCTGATCGGGAAGCACACCGCACGCGCGGCCGCCCGGCCGGCACCGAGATCAGCACCGTCGGCGCGCACCACCATCACGCCGAGCAGCGCCATCCCCACCGTGCGGCCGGCCGTCGCCCACCAGCCCGCCAGGTAGCAGAACGCCCAGCCGAAGTAGAGCACCGTGAGGAGGAAGCGGTGATCGGCCGCCTCGAGCGAGGTCCGGAACAGGACCTCCACGGCCGACGACACCAGCAGCGCACCGAGCCCGAAGATCAGGCCGATGACGAACACGTCGAGGAGGAACGCGAGGAAGCGCGACACCGATCCGGCGTAGTGACCCTGCAGGGCGACGGCCCGGCGCCGCCGATCGAGCGAGCGGAGGTCGGGGCGATCGTCGGGGTCGGTGGGCGTGCCGGGCGCCACCTTCCTCGTCCGCCGCATCGGTGAACACGCCCGTCGTCGACCGGGCGATGATCGCCTTCAGCTCGGTGCGCTCGACGAGCCGGTTCACGTCGACCCGGTCGAGCACCGCGTCGACATCGACACGCTCGATCACCCCGTTCACGTCGACGCGGTCGATCACCGCATCGACATCGACACGCTCGATCACGCGGTTCAGGTCGACACGTCCGATCAGGCCGTCGACATCGACGCGGTCGATCACCCGGGCCACGTCGATGCGATCCACCAGCGCATCGACATCGACACGTCCGATCAGGCCGTCGACGTCGACGCGGTCGATCACCCGGGCCACGTCGATGCGATCGACGAGCGCGTCGAGATCGACACGTGCGAGGACCTCGTCGAGGTCGAGCCGGGCGATGACCCGGTCGAGATCGACCCGGTCGAGCAACCGGTCCGGATCGACCCGATCCAGCAACCGGTTCGCGTCCACCCGATCCAGCAACCGGTCCGGATCCACCCGATCCAGCAACCGGTTCGCGTCCACCCGATCGAGCAGGGCGTTGGGCTCCACCCGGTCGAGGAGCGCGTTGACGTCGATGCGGTCGAGCAGCGCGTTGATGTCGACGTCCTCGAGCACGGTGTCGACATCGACCGCGTCGACGACCGGCGAGACCACCGAGCCGACCACGGCGCCGATGACACGGCCCGGGAGGCTGCGGTGCTGCTCGGGCTTGTCGGCGCGTCCGTCACCGGCCATGTGGACATCCTCGCGCCGTGTGGCAGCGACGCCGGCGATCGGTGGTCGTCTCCGCGATCACCAGAACCAGGCGGGGGGTCTCGGCTCGGCAGCGGCGTACGAGCGCAGGCGGTCGAGCGCATCAGGGTCGTGCACGTCGATCACGTCGGCGACCGCCTCGGGGCCGGCCGCCCGCAGCGCGAGGTCGAGCTCGGAGCGCCGCGACGGGAGCGCCGAGGTGACGGCCAGCACCCGCTCACCCTGGCCCCGCAGCACGTGCGCCCGGCCGAGCAGACGCCACACCGCCTCGGCCGAGGTGAGACCACCGCGCACCGACGTGAACGCGCCGCCCACCTCCACCACCCAGCGGTCACCCGCGGCGTCGCGCACCACGAACGGTGCGACGAGTCCCGTGCCCGGCAGCCGGACGTCGGTGCCCTCCACCACGAAGCCGGCCTCCTCCAGCGCGCGCTGCACCACGACGCGGGAGCGCTCGCCGTCGCCAGGCCGCTCGATCGGCACCCCCTCCTCCGCGACGCGAGCCCGGGCGAGCTCGACGTAGCCGGGATCGAGGTCGTACCCCACGAACCGCCGGCCGAGTCGAGCGGCAGCCACGAGCGTCGAGCCGCTCCCCATGAAC
>JALOLG010000007.1 GCA_025456105.1 Ilumatobacteraceae bacterium
CGCCGCCGGCCTGGGTGTCGCGTCGCCCCAGGAGGGTGAGCCCTCCTACGCGGCCAAGATCACGCCGGACGATCTCCGTCTCGACTGGTCGCGGCCGGCCGTCGAGCTGCACCGGGTGGTTCGCGTCGGCGGTGCCTGGACGACGTTCCGGGGTGCCCGGGTCAAGGTGCACGCCGCACGGGTCGAGCAGGATCGACTCGTCCCCACGGTGCTCCAGCCGGAGGGCCGTGCGCCGATGCCGTTCGAGGCGTGGTCGCGCGGGGCGCGGCTCGCCGCCGGCGAGTGGTTCGAGTGACCGAGGCACGCCGGCTCGCGCTCGACCTGCTCGGCCGGATCGAGCGCGGTGGCGCGTACGCCAACCTCGTGGTGCCGGCGGCCCTCACGGCGTCGACGCTGAGCGACCCGGACCGCCGCTTCGTCACCGAGCTCGTGTACGGCACCACCCGCATGCGGCGGGCCTGCGACGCACTGGTCGATCGCTTCGTCACCGTCGAGCCCGACGCCACCACCCGGACGGTGCTGCGGCTCGGCGCGTACCAGCTCGAGTACGCCGGAGTCCCGGCCCACGCCGCCGTCGCCGAGACCGTGGCGCTCGCGCCGCGCCGAACTCGCGGCTTCGTGAACGCCGTGCTGCGCAAGGTCGCGACCACGCCGATGGCGTGGCCGTCGGAGCCCGTGCGGCTCAGCTACCCGGACTGGATCGTCGACCGTCTCGTGGCCGAGCTGGGCGAACCCGACGCCATGGCGGCCGTGGAGCGGATGGACCTCGCGCCGCCCGTGACCACGCGCGACGACGGCTACGTGCAGGACCTCGCGTCGACCTGGGTCGCCGATGCCGTCGGGGCGCGACCGGGGGAGCGGATCGTCGACCTGTGCGCCGCGCCGGGTGGGAAGGCGACCCGCCTGGCGGCCGCTGGCGCCAGCGTCGTCGCCGCCGATCGACAGCCGGGTCGGATCGGGCTCGTGCAGCGCAACGCGGCCCGCTTGGGCCTCGAGGTCCCGGTGCTGGTCGCCGACGCGAGCGCGCCACCGGTGCGGCCGGGATCCGTCGACGCGGTGCTGCTCGACGCCCCCTGCAGCGGTCTCGGCGCGCTCCGCCGCCGTCCCGACGCCCGTTGGCGCATCACCGCCGGCGACGTCGAGGCGCTCGCCGCCCTCCAGGCGACGCTGCTCCCCTCCGCGGCGGCGCTCGTCCGACCGGGCGGCCGGCTCGTCTACAGCGTGTGCACGCTCACGGCGGCCGAGTCGATCGACCACCCCACGCCGCCCGGGTTCGAGGTCGACCCGGAGCCACCGCCCGGCCGGTGGCGTCCGTACCGCCACGGCTGGCGGGTGCTGCCGCACGACGCCGACACCGACGGGATGGTGCTGCTCCGGTACCGTCGGCCTGCGTGACCGATCTGGCTGCCAAGGTGCTCACCGTGAGCGACGGGGTCGTCCACGGCACCCGCGACGACACGTCGGGACGCGGGCTCGTCGAGCACCTCACCGCAGCGGGCTACGACGTCGTCGAGCACCGGGTGACGGCCGATGGCGCCGAGCTGGTCGCCGCCGCGCTCCGCGAGATGTGCGAGGGGTTCGCGGGTCTCGTGGTCACCACGGGCGGCACCGGGTTCGCGCCGCGCGACCAGACCCCGGAGGGCACGCGCACGATCGTCGAGCGGGAGGCGCCCGGGCTGGCGGAGGCGATGCGGCTGGTGAACCCGCTCGGGCGCCTGTCGCGGGGCATCGTCGGCATCCGCGGCTCGGCGATCGTGTGCAACACACCCGGATCGCCCCGCGGCTGCATCGAGCAGCTCGACGCGATCCTCGACGTCGTGCCGCACGCTCTGCGCCTGCTGCACGACGAGCCGACGAGTCACGATCCCACGAGCCGCTGACGCCCGGCCGTCGCTAGCCTCGCCCACCGTGCTGCGGCTCGTCCTCCCCAAGGGTTCCCTCGAAGCGGCGACGCTGCAGCTCTTCGAGGCGGCCGATCTGCCCGTCGTGCGGTCGTCGTCGGTCGACTACCGGGCCACCATCGACGACCCTCGCATCAGCGAGGTGCGGATCCTGCGACCCCAGGAGATCCCGCTCTACGTGGCCGAGGGGCTCTTCGACCTCGGCATCACCGGTCGTGACTGGGTGGAGGAGACCGAGAGCGACGTCGTGAGCCTCGGCGAGCTGCGCTACTCGAAGGCCACGAGCAACCCGATCCGCGTGGTCGTCGCCGTGGCCGGTGACTCCGAGGTGCGATCGGTGGAGCAGCTCGGCGACGGCGTGCGCGTGACGAGCGAGTACCCGGGGATCGCCCGCCGCTACTTCGCCGCCAAGGGGATCCGCGCCGACGTCCGCCTCTCGTACGGGGCGAGCGAGGCCAAGATCCCCGACATCGCCGACTGCGTGGTCGACATCACCGAGACCGGCCGGGCGCTGCGCGCCGCCGGGCTGCGGATCATCGACACGATCCTCACGAGCTGGACCGAGGTGGTGGCGAACCCGACCAGCCACGCCGATCCCGACAAGCGCCACGCCATGGGGCAGCTCATGACGCTGCTGCTCGGCACCCTCGAAGCCCGCGGGAAGGTGCTGCTCAAGCTGAACGCACCGGCCGACCGGCTCGACGCCGTGCTCGCCGTGCTGCCGGCAGCGAAGTCACCGACCGTGTCGCACCTGGCGAACGGCGATCTCGCCGTGGAGAGCGTGGTCGAGAAGTCGAGCATCAACCGGGTGATCCCGGCGCTCCGCGACGCCGGCGCCACCGACCTGCTGGAGCTGCCGATCAGCAAGATCGTCCACTGACGTGCGCACCGGGAGCGTCACCGCGTTCGACGAGCCCGTGGGGCTGGGCGTCGTGACCGCCGACGACGGCGTCGCGTTCGACTTCCACTGCGTGTCGATCGCCGATGGGAGCCGCACCATCGACGTGGGCCGGCGCGTGCGCTTCGTCGCGGTCGCCCGCCTCGGTCGCTGGGAGGCCCACGATCTCGAGCGGTGCTGATCCGGGCTCGCGCGATGCGCGCGTGCTCGACGTGATCCGTGCGCTCGCGCCCGGGGAGGTGACCACCTACGGCGACGTGGCCGAGGTGGCGGGGATCCCCGGCCGGGCCCGGCTGGTGGGTCGGCTCCTCGCCGACGGCGATGCCGTCGAGCTGCCGTGGTGGCGGGTGGTGACGGCCACGGGGCGGCTCGTGCCCGGCGCCGAGCGCGAGCAGGCGGCACTGCTGCGAGCCGAAGGGGTGACGGTTCGGGACGGCCGGGTGCGGGTCGCCCCGGTCGGGCGGTTCAGCCGGCCGACGAGCCGATCTGCACGAACGCCAACCTGATGTTCGCGAGGGCGTCGCGGAACGTCGACGCATCCTCGCCGAGGCGATCGCCGAGCCCCTCCACCAGGCAGGCGACGGCGTCGATGGCGAGGGCGGCCGAGCGGAGGTCGGGCGGATCGGCCGAGAGGTGGATCGCGCCCAGCTCGTACAGCCCCATCACGTGGTTCGCGACCACGACCTCGGCCGGCGCCTCGGCGAGGCGCGCTCGGACGTCGGCGATGGCTGCCTGGGCCGCGGCGATGGCGTCGTCGTCGTCGCCCCCGTCGTCGACGAGGGGGAGCGAGGATTCGTCGACCACGTGGGCTACCCTATCGATCCACAACCGAGGCGAAGTGGGCTCCGCCCCACCTGGCCACTCCTCGTGACGTGCGCCAGGTCGATGATGTGCACGGGCGCCGATGGCGTCCGGTGCTCCGCATGGACTTCGCGTCGAGCACCGGACCCACGACACAGGAGGGCGAGCGCCCATTGCACAGGAGTGAACAGCCATAGCTGCGCCGAAGACCGACCAGCACCGGATCAACGACCGCATCCGCGCCCGTGAGGTGCGCCTGATCGGCCCCGACGGGGGACAGCTCGGCATCAAGCCGGTGCCCGAGGCGCTGCGGATGGCCCGTGGCCTCGATCTCGACCTCGTCGAGGTGGCCCCGATGGCCAACCCGCCGGTGTGCCGGATCATGGACTACGGGAAGTTCCGGTACGAGGAGTCGCAGAAGGCCAAGGAGGCCCGGCGCAAGTCGTCGAACATCAGCGTCAAGGAGGTCAAGTTCCGCCCGAAGATCGGCAAGGGCGACTTCGACACCAAGGTGCGGCACCTGATCGGGTTCATCGGCGACGGCCACAAGGTGAAGGTCACGCTGCAGTTCCGCGGGCGCGAGATGGCCCACCCCGAGCTCGGCTCCAAGGTGCTCGACGACGTCATCGCCGCCGTCGGCCCGATGGCCAAGGTCGAGAACCAGGCCCGACTCGAGGGTCGGTCGATGTCGATGGTCCTGGCACCCGACAAGAAGGCGATGGACGCGATGAAGAAGGCGGCGGCCGAGGAGCCCGCCGACGGCACGAGAGGAGAGCAGAGTCATGCCGAAGATGAAGACGAGTAAGACCGCTGCCAAGCGGTTCAAGAAGAGCGGGACGGGCAAGCTGCGCCGCCAGCAGGCGATGCGCCAGCACCTGTTCGAGAAGAAGTCGTCGGTGCGCACCCGCCGCCTCGCGGGCGACGTCGACGTGCACTCGACCGACGAGAAGAAGATCAAGCGGCTGCTCGCCGAGCGCTGAGCCACGGCCGACGACTGAAGGGAGATCACCATGGCACGTGTGAAGCGTGGCGTCGCCAGCAAGAAGCGCCACAAGAAGGTCCTGTCCCAGGCGAAGGGCTACTACGGCAACAAGAGCCGCTCGTACCGCGCCGCCAACGAGCAGGTCATGCACAGCGGCCAGTACGCGTTCCGCGACCGCCGCGCGAAGAAGGGCGAGTTCCGCCGGCTCTGGATCCAGCGGATCAACGCCGCCTGCCGGGCCAACGACCTGAGCTACAGCCGGTTCATCGCCGGTCTGTCGGCGGCAGGTGTCGAGGTCGACCGCAAGATCCTGGCCGATCTGGCCGTCACCGACCCGGCGGCCTTCTCCAAGCTCGTCGAGACCGCCAAGGGCGCGCTCTGAGCCGACCCGCTCCGGACGCGCTGGCGTTCACCAATCCGAAGGTCCAGCGACTGCGGCGCCTCCTGGGGCGCCGCAGCGCGCGTCTCGAGGAGGGTGCGCTCGTGGTGGAGGGGCCGAACCTCCTGCGCGAGGCCCTCGCCGCCGGGTGGGCCGTCGAGGCCGAGTTCGGCCCGCCCGGATGGGAGCCGATCTCGGACGCACCGCGGTTCGTCCTCGCGGACGGCGTCTTGGAGCGGGTCGCCGCCACCGAGCACCCGCAGCCACCTCTCGCCGTCGTGCGGCTGGCACCGAGCCGGCTCGACCTCGAGCTCGCCGGGCTGGTGCTCGTCCTCGACCGCGTCGCCGATCCGGGCAACCTCGGCACCATCCTGCGCTCGGCCGAAGCAGCCGGGGTCGACGGCGTGGTGCTCACCCCGGGCTGCGCCGACCTGACCTCACCGAAGGTCGTTCGGTCGTCGGCGGGAGCCGTCTTCCACGTGCCCACCCGCCAGTGCTCGGCGGCCGACGTCGCCGCGGCGGGCTTCCGGCTGATCGGCACCTCGTCGCACGCCACCACCGACCACCGCGACCTCGACTGGTCGGGTCGCTGCGCCATCGTGCTCGGCAGCGAGGCGCACGGCGTCGATCCCGACCTGCCGGTCGACGAGTGGGTGACGATCCGCCACCACGGGCGCGCCGAGAGCCTCAACGTCGCGATGGCAGCCACCTTGCTCGTCTTCGCGGCGCAGGCGTCGCGCGGCCAACCTCGTGGACGAACCACGTCCGACCGCCCTAGTTTCGCCGCTCCGGGAGAGCCTTCGTGATCGCCGACATCCACCACGCCCGCGACGCCGCGCTGCACGAGATCGAGCAGGCACCGACGCTCGACGCCATCGTCGCCCTCCAAGCGCGCCTCACGGGGAAGCGCAGCGAGCTGGCCCTGCTGAAGACCGGACTCGGTGGCCTCGAGTCGGTCGACGAGCGCCGGGAGGCCGGCCGCGTCCTGAACGAGGCCATGGACGCGGTGGTGGAGGCGCTCGCCCGTCGAAGGGAAGCACTGGAGTCCGAGGCGCTCGACATCCGGCTCGCCGCCGAGCGGCTCGACCTCACCGAGACGATCGGCCGTCCGCGGCGGGGGCACGCCCACCTGGTGACCCAGGCATGGGAGCGCCTCGAGGACGTGTTCGTGGGCATGGGCTTCCAGGTGGCCGAGGGGCCCGAGGTCGAGACCGACTGGCACAACTTCGAGGCGCTCAACATGGGCGAGGGGCACCCGGCGCGCGGCGAGTTCGACACGCTGTTCGTCGACCACGTCCCGCCGGGCGGCCGAGCGGGGAGCACCGTGCTGCGCACGCACACCTCGCCGGTGCAGATCCGCACGATGCTCGCCGGCGCGCCGCCGATCTACATCGTCGCCCCGGGCCGGGTCTTCCGGCGCGACACCCCCGACGCCACCCACATGCCGGTGTTCCACCAGATCGAGGGTCTGGTCGTCGATCGGGGCATCTCGATGGCGCACCTCGCCGGCACGATCGATGCGTTCACGAAGGCCTTCTTCGGCCAGGACTTCTCGTCGCGGCTGCGCCCGTCGTACTTCCCCTTCACCGAGCCGTCGGCCGAGTTCGACATCCAGCTCCCGAACGGGCAGTGGCTCGAGCTCGGCGGGTGCGGCATGGTGCACCCGGCGGTCCTGCGGGCCGGTGGCATCGATCCCGAGGAGTGGAGCGGCTTCGCGTTCGGCTTCGGCATCGACCGCATGGCCGTCATGCGCCACGGCGTCGGCGACATCCGCGAGATGTTCTCCAACGACATCCGATTCATCGAGCAGTTCTGAGCAGGCCGACGTGAAGATCCTCCTCTCCTGGTTGCGCGACCTGCTCGACGTCGACGCGCTCGACGCCGAGGTGGTGGCGGCCGCCCTCACCGACGCCGGCCTGGCGGTCGACTCGGTCACCCCGATCGGTGTCACCGTGCCGGGGGTCGTCACCGCACGGGTGCTGCGCACCGAGGCCCACCCCGACGCCGCCAAGGTCCACCGCGTGTACGTCGACGCCGGCGACGGCATCGAGCGCCACGTGTGGTGCGGGGCGTTCAACATGGCACCCGGCGACGTGGTGCCCCTCGCCACGATCGGCACCACCATGCCCGACGGGCGCACGATCGAGCGGCGCGGGATCCTCGGCATCGACTCCGAGGGGATGCTGTGCTCGGCGCGCGAGCTGGGGCTCGGCGACGACCACGCCGGGATCCTGCTCCTGCCGACCGCCGCAGCCGTGGGCGTCCCCTACGGTGAGGCCCTCGAGCTGGAGCCCGACACGCTGCTCGACCTCGACCTCACCCGGAACCGACCGGACGCGTGGGGCCACCTCGGGGTCGCACGTGAGCTCGCCGCCCACCTCGGGGTGCGGCTGCGCCCGCCCGGTGCCGAGCTCCCGGCGCGCGGCCCGGCCCGCTCAGCGTCGGTCGACATCGTCGACGGCGATCGGTGCGGCCGCTTCACCTCCACGGTGCTCTCCGGCATCCACGTGGCCGAGTCGCCCGCCTGGATGCAGCAGCGCCTGCGTGCGGTCGGGATGCGACCGATCAGCAACGTGGTCGACGTCTCCAACTACGTGATGCTCGAGCTCAACCAGCCGAACCACGCGTACGACCTGGAGTCCCTGGGCGGGGGCGGGTTCGTGGTGCGCCGGGCGCGGACCGGCGAGTCGCTCACCACGCTCGACGGCGAGCGGCGCCAGTTGCACGCCGACGACCTGCTCATCTGCGACGCGGCCGACCGCCCGATCGGTGTCGCGGGCGTGATGGGGGGTCTCGACACCGAGATCGGCGAGCGGACGACCACCGTGGCGCTCGAGGTGGCGTGGTTCGAGCCGGCCGGCATCATGCGCACGGCCGAGCGGCTGGGGTTGCGCAGCGAGGCTTCCGCCCGCTTCGAGCGTGGGGTCGACCCCTACGGCATCGACCGTGCGGTGGCGCGCTTCGTCGAGCTGCTCCGCGAGACCTGCCCCGATCTCGTGGTGCACGCCGGCACCGTCGACGCCCGTGGCGGCTCGCTGCCGTCCGCCGACCGGTCGGTCGCCGTGCGCGTGAGCGAGGTCAACCGGATCATCGGCACGCACCTCGGTCCCGCCGATCTCCCGCCGCTGCTCGAACCCATCGGGTTCCCGACCACCGTCGGCGACGACGCGGTGACCGTGGGGCTGCCGTCGTGGCGGCCCGACTGCGAGATCGAGATCGACGTCGTCGAGGAGGTCGCTCGTCGGCACGGCTATCGGAAGCTCGGCTCCGAGGTGCCGCGCTCGCCGGTCAGCGGCGGCTTGTCGCCGGTGCAGCTCCGGCGGCGGCGGCTCCGCGACGTGGTGCTCGGACTGGGCTGCTCGGAAGCCATGCCGAACCCGTTCCTCGCGCCCGACAGCGCGCGCCGGGTCGGACTCGACGACGCGGCGATCCGCATCACCAACCCGCTGGTCGCCGACGAGAGCGTCCTGCGAACCTCGCTGCGGCCGGGGCTGCTCGCCGCGGTCGCCTACAACGAGTCGCACCGTCGCCCTGGCGTCCGCCTGTTCGAGATCGGGCACGTCTACCGACCCGCCGATGCCGAGCTGCCCGAGGAGCTCGAGATGCTGGGCGTGGTGCTCGCAGGCGGCGCGGCCGACGATGCCGTGCGGATCTGGCGCGAGATCTCCGCTGCGCTCGGCCTCGGGGCGCGGATCGACCAGTCCACGGTGCCCGCCGGGCTGCACCCCACCCGATCGGCCACCCTGTCGGCCGGGCCGCGGCCGCTCGGCGCGGTGGGCGAGGTGCACCCGAGGGTCCTGCGCGAGCTCGGCATCGCCGACCGCGTGGCCGTCCTCGAGCTCGACCTCGGTCAGCTGCTCGCCCGTGAGCCGAAGCCGGCCCAGTGGCGACCCGTGGGCCGCACCCCGTCCGCCGACCTCGACCTGGCGTTCGCGCTCGACGACGACGTGCCCGCAGAGCGCCTCGAGAAGGCGATCCGCCAGGGCGCCGGCGGGCTGCTCGTCGACCTCGAGCTGTTCGACGTCTACCGCGGTCCGGGTGTGGCCGACGGCAGTCGGAGCCTCGCGTTCCGCCTGCGGCTCCAGGCGGCCGACCGGACCCTCGTGGATGCCGACCTCGCCGCGGTCCGCGAGCGGGTGCTGGGGGCGACGGCGAAGCTCGGCGCCCAGCTCCGCGGCTGACGGATCAGTTCCAGGCGAGGTCGTCGGGCGCGTCCGCCAACCAGGCGAGCCGCCCCTCCTGGCGCCGGAGCACGTCGCGCCACAGCGTCTCGGGGTGCGCGGTGAACACGTCCGCGGTCACCGGATCGAGCACGAGCCAGGCACCCGCCTCGATCTCGTCGTCGAGCTGACCCGGACCCCACCCGGCGTAGCCGCGGAAGACCCGGACGTGGTGCACGGCGCCCGCGACCAGGGCCGGATCGGCGGCCAGGTCGGCCGAGGCGACCTCGCCCGCGACGCTCGACAGCTCGTCGGTGTGGAGGTCGGAGGAACGGGCGTGCGCCAGCGCGATCAGCGCATCGCGCTCGACGGGTCCCCCGTCGAACACGGCGCCGGGCTCGGCCTGCAGGTCGGCCCACCGGTCGAGCGGCTCGTCGAGCTCCTCGTCGGTAGGTCGGTTCAGGACCACGCCGAGTGCGCCCTCGTCGTGGTGCTCGAGCACGTACACGACCGTGCGATCGAAGTTCGGGTCCTCGAGCGGCGGCGTCGCCAGCAGGAGCCGACCCTTGGTGGGGGAGCGCAGCACGGTGAACAGTGTGCCCGCTCGATCGCTCGCCGCGACGTCCTGAGCCCGGACGACTTGCATGGACATGCAGGGACATGTATGTTCTTCCGATCGTGCACGACCTCCCCACACTCCGCGCCGCGATCGTCGGGGCCTCCGGGTTCACCGGCGCCGAGCTCCTGCGACTCCTCGCGCAGCACCCGCACCTCGACGTGGTGGCCCTGCAGGGCGACACGTCGGCGGGCAGCCGCCTCGCCGACCTGCACCCCGGGCTCGCCACCGCGATGGGCGATCGCACGATCGGACCCGTCGACGTCGACGCGCTCGACGGCATCGACGTGGTGTTCCTCGGCTTGCCGCACGAGGCCAGCCTCGAGCTCGCGCCGGCACTGGTGGACCGCGTGCGCTGCGTCGTCGACCTCTCGGCGGCCTTCCGACTGCGCGACGCGAGCCAGTACCCGCGCTACTACGGCTTCGAGCACGATCAGCCGGGGCTGCTCGCCGAGGCCGTCTACGGGCTCCCCGAGCGCTACCGGACGGCGCTGCGGGAGGCACGGCTCGTCGCCACGCCCGGCTGCTACGTGACCGCGGCCACCCTCGCCGTCGAGCCGCTCGTGTCGGCCGGCCTGATCGACCCGACGGCCGTCATCGTCGACGCGGCGAGCGGGGTGTCGGGCGCCGGCCGTGCGGCCACCCCGACGACGGCGTTCTGCACGGTCGACGAGAACCTCACGGCGTACGGGTTGCTCGACCACCGGCACACCCCCGAGATGGAGCAGGAGACGGGCGCCACCGTGCTGTTCACCCCCCACCTCGCCCCGATGAACCGCGGGATCCTCGCCACCTGCTACGGCCGTCCGCTCGGCGCGGCCACCACCGACGACGCGCTCGCGGTGCTCCGCGACCGGTACGCCGGCGAGACGTTCGTGGCGGTCACCGACGGGATCCCCGGCACGAAGGCGACGCTCGGATCGAACACGGCGATCCTCACGGCGCGGGTCGACCAGCGGACCGGCCACGTCATCGCCATCGCCGCGCTCGACAACCTCTGCAAGGGCGCGTCCGGCGGCGCGCTGCAGTCGGCGAACGTCGCCCTCGGTCTCCCCGAGGCGGCCGGGCTGCCGCGCGTGGGGGTGGCGCCGTGATCGAGGTCGCAGCGGCCAAGGCCGCCACCCTCGTCGAGGCGCTCCCGTACATCCGGCGCTTCGCCGGCAAGGTGGTGGTGGTGAAGTACGGCGGGAACGCGCTCGCCGGCACCACCGAGCACGATGCACTCCGGCTGTTCGCCGAGGACATCGTCCTCATGCGGCTCGTCGGTCTGCGGCCGGTCGTGGTGCACGGCGGCGGACCGCAGATCAGCGCGCTGATGGACCGGGTGGGCAAGGTGCCCGAGTTCCGCGACGGCTTGCGCGTCACCGACGCGGAGACGGTCGACCTCGTCCGGATGGTGATGATCGGCCAGGTCAACCCGCAGCTCGTCGCCGCCATCAACGTCCACGGCAGCTACGCCGTGGGCGTCTCCGGCGAGGACGCCGGCATGATCCGCGCGACCCCCCGCGACGCAGGGCTCGGGTACGTGGGCGACGTCGACGCCATCGACCCGTCGCTGCTGCTCGGTCTGCTCGAGCGCGAGTTCGTGCCGGTGGTGGCCGGCATCGGTGTCGACACCGAGGGCCACCCGTACAACATCAACGCCGACACGGTGGCGGGTGCCGTCGCCGAAGCGCTCGGCGCCGAGAAGCTCGTGTACCTCACCGACATCGAGGGCTTGCGGCGCGATGTCGCGGACCCCGCGAGCCTCATCCGTCAGATCCACGTCGACGACCTCGACGCGATGCTCACCGACGGTCGGATCGCCGGCGGCATGATCCCGAAGGTCGCGAGCTGCGTGCACGCACTGCGCCACGGCGTGCACAGCGCCCACGTCCTCGACGGGCGCATCGCCCACGTGCTGCTGCTCGAGATCTTCACCGACGCCGGCATCGGCACCATGATCCTGGGAGGTCCGCGATGAGCACGGTGCACGGGTTCGACACCGAGGGCCTCACGCACTGCCCCTTCATGCCGGTCTTCGGGGCACCCGTCGTGATGATGGATCGAGGCGCCGGCACCGAGGTGTGGGACACCCACGGCCGTCGCTACCTCGACTTCCTGGCCGGCATCGCCGTGGTGTCGCTCGGCCACGCGAACCCGGTGGTCGCGGATGCCATCGCCGCGCAGGCGCACCGGCTGGTGCACGTGAGCAACTTCTTCGCGAACTCCACTGCCGCTCGCGCTGCGGTCGAGGTCGACCGCCTGCTGGCCGACGCCACGGGCACCGAGGGGCAGGTGTTCTTCACGAACTCGGGTGCCGAGGCCAACGAGTGCGCCATCAAGCTCGCCCGCAAGCACGGTGGCCGTGGGCGCCACACCGTGGTCAGTGCGTTCGGCAGCTTCCACGGCCGAACGCTGGCCACCCTCGCCGCGACGGGCCAGCCGACCAAGCACGAGCCCTTCCAGCCGATGCCCGAGGGGTTCCGGCACGTCGCATGGGGCGACGTCGACGACCTGCGGCGAGCGGTCGACGCGAGCGTCGCCGCCGTGCTGATCGAACCGGTGCAGGGCGAGGGCGGCGTGATCCCGGCGCCGCCCGGCTACCTCGAGGCGGTGCGAGACATCTGCGACGAGGCCGGCGCGCTCATGATGGTGGACGAGATCCAGACGGGGTTCGGCCGCACCGGCAGGTGGTTCGGGTTCGAGCACTCCGGCGTGGCGCCCGACGTCGTCACGCTGGCCAAGGCGATGGGCAACGGCATGCCGGTGGGTGCGTGCTGGGCGCGCCGCGACGTGGCGGGCGTGTTCCGCCCCGGCGACCACGG
>JALOLG010000008.1 GCA_025456105.1 Ilumatobacteraceae bacterium
GTTGTTGAAGAAGCAGTAGCCCCCGTACGTGGCCCGGGCGGCGTGGTGCCCGGGGGGCCGGCACAGTCCGTACGCGGCGCGGTCGCCGGCGAGCACGTGCGAGGCGGCGGTGAGCGCGACGTCGACGGAGGAGCGCGCCGCCTCGTAGGTGGTCTCGGTGAGCGGCGTCGTGGTCTCGTAGCACCACCATCCGAGCCGTGCGTCGATCGACACCGGCTCTCGGGCCGGCCCCATCCCCTCGCGGAGGGCGGGCACGGCGAACACGTCGGCGACGACGTCGTGGATCGGTCCGTGGATGCGGGCGTACTCCGCCCACGCCGTCTCGAGGAACTCGACGAGTCCGGGGTCGTGCACCGCGCGGATGGGCTCCACCCCCCAGTCGTCGGGGGCGACGAACGAGAAGATCTCGTCGGCGGCGAGGACCCGCCGGATCGCCTCGGCCCGGCCGGGGTGCTCGTACGGCGGCTGGAACATGGAGTGCTCGAACTCCACCTCGGGGTGGTGCAGCCGGTGCCGCAGTGTGTAGACCACCTTCACGGCGTCATCCTCCCACGCCGCGCCGCACGGAAGGAGCCTGCGACATGACCCGACTCGGCTACCAGATCCCGAACTTCACCTACCCCGACGTCGGGCCCGACCGGCTGTTCGAGGTGATCGCCCGCCAAGCGCGCGAGGCCGACAGCAGCGGATTCGACACCGTGCTGGTGATGGACCACTTCTACCAGCTGCCGATGCTGGGCGATCCCGACCTGTACATGCTCGAGTGCTACGCGCTGCTGTCGGCGCTCGCCCGAGAGACCTCGCGGGTGCGGCTGTCGGCACTCGTCACCGGCAACACGTACCGCAACCCGGCGGTGCTGGCGAAGACGGTCACGACGCTCGACATCGTGTCGGGCGGGCGCGGCCAGCTCGGGATCGGCGCCGGCTGGTACCAGCTCGAGCACGACGCGTTCGGCATCGAGTTCGGCACGTTCACCGACCGGTTCGAGAAGCTCGAGGAGGCGCTGCGGATCATCGGTCCGATGCTGCGGGGCGAGCGCGCCTCACTCGCCGGCCAGCACTACACCGCCGTCGACGCGATCAACTCGCCCCCGCCGGTGGGCCGCGTCCCGATCATGATCGGCGGCGGTGGTGAGCGCAAGACGCTGCGGATGGTGGCGCAGTACGCCGACGAGTCGAACTTGATCGCAGAGCCCGCCGACCTGCCCCGCAAGCTCGACGCGCTCGCTGCGCACTGCGACGCGCTGGGCCGCGACCGGTCGGAGATCACGGTCACGTGGCAGCGGAGCGCGTGCATCGCGCCCACCGCGGAGCAAGCGCAGGCCGAGCTCGACGCCTACTTCGCCCGGCGCGGACTCGACCTGGCGTCGATGTCGGTCGAGGAGCGGGCGTTCTTCACCGGCCGGTTCGCGATCGGCGACCCCGACACCGTGGGCGAGCAGTTCGCCGCCTGGCTGGCCACCGGTGTCGACGGGTTCACCGTCAACATGCCGGCGAACGGCCACGTGGAGGGCCGCGTCGAGCTGCTCGGCCGCACCCTCGCCCCGCTGCTTTCGTGATTCGGGGGTGTCCAGACGACACCCCCGAATCACGAGAGCGCCAATGAGAGGGTCTCGGCGAGGTACTCCTCGCGACACTTCGACCGCTGGAGCTTGCCGGACGAGGTCTTCGGCAGGGTGCCGGGCTGCACGAGCATCACGTCGCGCGGGGGGATGCCGCAGACCTCGAGCGTGCGGTGGTGGATCGCCTCGCGCACGGCATGGAGGTCGTCGGCACGCACCTCGGCCACCACGACCACGCTCTCCTTGCCCTTGTAGCCGTCCATCCCGAACGCGATCACGTTGCCGGCGCGGACGCCGTCGAGCGTGCCGACCGAGCGCTCGATGTCCTCGGGGAAGACGTTGCGGCCACCGACGATGATCACGTCCTTGATCCGCCCGCACAGCACGAGCTCGCCCTCGAGGAGGTAGGCGAGGTCGCCGGTGCAGAGCCAGCCGTCGCGGAACAGCGCCGCCGACGCGTCGGGGCGCTTGTAGTAGCCGGGCGTCACCGACGTGCCGCGCAGGAGCAGCTCGCCCACGTGGCGCTCCGGGAGGTCCTCGTAGGTCTCCGGATGGACGACCTTCATCTCCAGACCGGGCACCGCGAACCCGAGGCGCGGCAGCCGTCGGGCCAGGAGCGCGAAGTCGTCGTCGTCGTGCACCTCGATCGGCTTCGCGATCCGGTCGCGCTCGAGCACCTCGCGATCGACGGTGTCGCACACGAGCCCGCGGTGGCGCGGCGGGAACGCGCCGCCGATGGCCACCTCGGCCATGCCGAACGCCGGGAAGATGCTGCCGGCACGGAACCCGAACGGCTCCGCCGCCGCCACGAACGCATCGACGGCCTTGGGGTCGACGGGCTCCGCGCCGCTGAGGGCGAGCGTCAGCGTCGACAGGTCGAGGTCCTTCGCGCGCCGCAGCGCCCGGGTGGCGAGCACCCACGAGAAGTTCGGACCGGCGGTGGCGGTGCCGCGCCAGTCGGAGATCCACTGCATCCAGTTGCCGGGGTGCGCGAGGAAGTCCTGCGGCGCGGCCTGCACGAGGTCGACGCCCTTGGTCATCGGGATCGCGAGGAACCCCACGAGCCCCATGTCGTGGTACAGCGGCAGCCACGAGACCATCACCTCGCCGACACCGAGCTCGGCAGCCTCGCAGCAGGCGTCGATGTTGGCCGACAGCACCCGGTCGGGGATCATCACCCCCTTGGGCTCGCTGGTGGAGCCGCTCGTGTACTGGAGGATGACGAGGCGCTCCGGGTCGTGCGGCGGGATCTCGAGCCGATCGCCGCTCGGCACGCCGGGCGATCCCGGCAGGACGCTGCGCATGGGCTCGATCGGAGGGTCGCCGGGAGCCGCCTCGTAGAACGCGGCGAGCTGGTCGTCGATGAGCACGAGCTTCGCGTCGCCGTGGCGGATGCGAGCGCGGGTGCCCTCGATGAACGCTTCGAGCGAACCCATCCGCATCGGCAGCGGCAGCACCATCGAGGCGATGCCGGCCATCCAGCACCCTCGCACGATGGTCATCAGCTCGCGGCTGGTGGGGCCGAGGATCGCCACGTGGTCGCCCGGCAGCAGGCCGCGGGCCTGCAGCGCCGCACCCACGGCGCGGGCCTCGTCGTGCAGCTGGCGCCACGAGACGTACTGGGGACCGTCGGGTCCGGCGACGGAGTGGCCGACGAAGCGGACGCCGGCGTCGCCGTCGGCCGCGGCCTCGAGCCGGGCGGTCGTGCTGGTGTCGGGCGCAGGGGCGCTCATATGCCGCTCGACGCTAACGGGGCCGACCTGCGCGCAACGCACCATCCGCCGACCTGCCCGGCCCCCGTAGGCTCGGTCCTCGCCATGAACGAGCAGACCACCGACGCGATCCCGCCGCATCGCTACACCGCCGCGCTGGCCGCCGAGATCGAGCTCCGCTGGCAGGACTGGTGGGACGAGCAGCGCACGTTCGAGACACCGAACCCGGCCGGTCCGCTCGCCGACCCCGATGCCGTCACCGCCCGCGGCGACAAGCTGTTCGTGCTCGACATGTTCCCGTACCCGTCGGGCGCCGGACTCCACGTCGGCCACCCCCTCGGCTACATCGGCACCGACGTCTACAGCCGCTTCCAGCGCATGCAGGGCCGCAACGTGCTCTACACGATGGGGTTCGACGCGTTCGGCCTCCCGGCCGAGCAGTACGCGGTCCAGACGGGCCAGCACCCGGCGATCACCACCGCCGAGAACATCGCCACGATGCGCCGCCAGCTGCGCCGCCTCGGCCTGAGCCACGACCCTCGCCGCTCGATCGACACCACCGACCCGGGCTACTACCGCTGGACGCAGTGGATCTTCAGCCAGATCTTCGACGCCTGGTACGACACCGAGCTGCAGCGGGCCCGCCCGATCGCGGAGCTCGAGGCCGAGCTGGCGGCCGGCACACGTCGCACGCCCGACGGCCGGGCCTGGTCAGCGCTGTCGGCCGCCGAGCGCGCCGACGTCATCGACGGCCACCGCCTCGCCTACGTGAGCGAGGCACCCGTCAACTGGTGCCCCGGCCTGGGCACCGTCGTCGCCAACGAGGAGGTCACCGCCGACGGGCGCAGCGACCGCGGCAACTTCCCGGTGTTCAAGCGCCAGATGCGCCAGTGGATGATGCGCATCACCGCCTACGCCGACCGCCTGCTCGACGACCTCGAGCTGCTCGACTGGTCGGACGCCATCAAGACGATGCAGCGCAACTGGATCGGCCGCAGCGAGGGCGCGCGGGTGCGGTTCCAGTCGTCGGCCGGGCCGATCGACGTGTTCACCACACGCCCCGACACGCTGTTCGGCGCGACGTTCATGGTGCTGTCCCCCGAGCACCCGATGGTCGACGCGCTCACCACGCCCGAGCAGGCCGACGCCGTCGCGGCCTACCGCACGGCGAGTGCCGCCAAGGACGACGTCGAGCGCCAGGACGACACCCGCGAGAAGACCGGCGTGCCGCTCGGCTCGACGGCCGTCAACCCGGTCACCGGCGCTGCGATCCCGATCTGGATCGCCGACTACGTGCTGATGGGCTACGGCACCGGGGCCATCATGGCGGTGCCGTGCGGCGACCAGCGCGACTTCGAGTTCGCCCGGAAGTACGGGTTGCCGATCCCGGCCATCCAGCAGCCGCCCGGCGAGTGGTTCGCCGAGCAGGGCATCGAGCCGTCGCTCGACACCGCCACCTGGCCGGTCGCGTTCGTGGGCGACGCGCCCTACGTGGCATCGAGCAACGACTCGCTCGACCTCGACGGCGTCGCCACCAAGGCCGAGGGCATCGCTCGCACCAGCGAGTGGCTCGAGGCGCACGGTCACGGCGAGGCGACGGTCACCTACAAGCTGCGCGACTGGCTGTTCAGCCGCCAGCGCTACTGGGGTGAGCCGTTCCCGATCGTCTACGACGACGAGGGTCGCCCGCACCTGCTGCCCGACGAGCTGCTGCCCGTCGAGCTGCCCGACACCGACAGCTTCTCGCCGCGCACGTTCGACCCCGACGACGAGTTCTCCGACCCGGAGAGCCCCCTCGACCGACTGGGTGACTGGGTCGCCGTCGAGCTCGACCTCGGCGACGGCCCTCGCACGTACCGGCGCGACACCAACGTGATGCCGCAGTGGGCCGGCTCGTGCTGGTACGAGCTGCGCTACCTCGACCCCACCAACACCGAGGCGTTCGTCGACCCGGCGGTGGAGCAGTACTGGATGGGGCCGCGCACCGACCTGCGCCCCGACCACCCGGGCGGGGTCGACCTCTACGTCGGCGGCGTCGAGCACGCCGTGCTGCACCTGCTGTACGCGCGCTTCTGGCACAAGGTGCTCTACGACCTCGGCCACGTGTCGTCGAAGGAGCCGTACGCCCGGCTGTTCAACCAGGGCTACATCCTCGCCGCCGCGTTCCAGGACGAGCGCGGCGTCTACGTCGATGCGTTCTCCGTCGAGGAGCGCGACGGCCAGTGGTTCCACGAGGGCAGGCCCGTCACCCGCGAGTGGGGGAAGATGGGCAAGAGCCTGAAGAACGCCGTGTCCCCCGACGAGATGTACGAGGCGTACGGCGCCGACACGCTGCGCCTGCACGAGATGGCGATGGGCCCGCTCGACGCCTCGCGCCCGTGGGAGACCCGCGACGTGGTCGGCATGTACCGGTTCCTGCAGCGGCTGTGGCGCGCGATCGTCGACGAGGAGTCGGGTGAGGTCGTCGTGGTCGACGAGCCGGCCGACGACGACACCCGGCGACTGCTCCACCGCACGATCGACGCCGTCGCGACCGAGATGGACGCGCTGCGGTTCAACACCGCGATCGCCAAGCTCATCGAGCTCAACAACCACGTCACCAAGCTGGGCACCACCTCACGTGAGGTGGCCGAGCCGATGGTGCTCATGCTGGCGCCGATCGTGCCGCACGTGGCCGAGGAGCTGTGGCGCCGGTTGGGCCACGACTCGACCGTGACCTACGAGCCGTTCCCCGTCGCCGACCCGGCGCTGCTCGTCGACGACACCGTCGAGTACCCGGTGCAGGTGAACGGCAAGGTGCGCGCCCGCATCGTGGTCGCGGCCGACGCCGATGCCGCCACGCTGGAGGCAGCCGCCCTCGCCGAGCCGAAGGTGATCTCGGCACTCGACGGTGCTGCCCCGAAGCGGGTCATCGTCGTGCCGGGCAAGATGATCAACGTCGTGCGCTGATCCGCCGCAGCGGTGGCTCGGTCGGCGGCGGGTTCCGCCGGGGCGGGAGCGCCGCCAGCAGGTCGGTGGTGGCGGCCGTGACAGCGCGCACGGCTCGCTCGAACGGCTCCTCGGTGGCCGCCGACACCGGCTGCACGCCACTCACCTTGCGCACGTACTGGCGAGCGGCCGCCTCGATCTCCTCGGCGGTGGCCGCCGGCTCGAGACCGCGCAGCGTCGTGATGTTCCGGCACATGGCGGCATCATGGCTCACCGTCGGCCCGACCCCCACCCGGGTAGCGTCGCCGCCGTGAGCGACCGGCCCGACGACGCCAGCGTCGAGCCGGAGGAGCTCGAGGTCGAGGTCGAGTCGGCCCCACGGTCCACCCGTCGACGTGTCGTCGGCATCGTGATCCGGCTCGCGGTCACCGTGGGGGCCCTGGCGATCTCGGGGATCGTGCTGGCGGGGATCTTCGACGACCTCGATTGGGACCTCGTCTGGACGAGCGTCCGCGGGCTCGACGACGCCCAGCGCCTCTCGCTCCTGATGGGCCTCGGCCTCGTGATCGCCGCCCAGGGGGTGGTCACGTCGGCCACCGTGCCCGGGCTGCCCGTCCGGCGCGCCGTCCTGGCCTACCTCGCTCCGACCGCGGTCGCCTCGGTGATCCCCGGACCGAGCGACCTGCCGCTCAAGTACCGCATGTACGCCAGCTGGGGGCGCAGCCCGTCGGAATCGGCGTTGTCGGTCGCGGCGAGCGGCATCTTCAGCATCGGCACCAAGCTCGTGCTGCCGCTGCTCGCCGTGATCGTCGCGACGATCTCGAGCGTCGAGCTCACCGACGGGGTCAACCGCACGATCGTGCTGGCGGGCGTGATCCTCGCGGCCGCGATCGGCCTGTCGGTGCTCGTGCTCGGGTCGGCGCGCGTCATGCACTCGATCGCGCACTGGCTCGACGCGCCCTGGAACGTCGTGCTCCGCATGCTCCGCAAGGAGTCGCGCCCGCTCGCCGACGTGCTCTCGGGAGCGCGCGAGCGTGCCCTCGAGGCCATCTCCGCGCGCTGGCAGATGGGCCTGTGGGGAGCGTTCATCGCGTCGGCCGCGCAGGTGGCGCTGATGCTCATGGCGGTGCGGTTCATGGGAGTGCCCGAGGAAGCGCTGCCCGCCGCCGGGGTGTTCGTGGCGTTCGGCGTGGTGCAGGGGCTCACGGTCGTGCCGATCACGGCCGGCAACGTCGGCGTGTCCGAGACCGCCTGGATCACGCTGATGGGCGCGATGGCCGGCAGCGAGTACATCAACCAGATCTCGGCGGCGGTCATCGTGTACCGGGTGCTCACCTGGATCCTCATCATCCCGCTCGGGGGCATCGCCTCCATCCTGTGGCGGCGGGGGCTGCGGCCGTGAGCGCAGTACGGGCGCCGGGCAGCGACTGCGAGGCGCTCGACGACTCCGGAGCCGCGCAGGACGTCAACGCCTGGACCTCGCTCGGCTACGTCGCCGTCGGCCTGCTCGTGGCCGATGCGGTGCGCCGTCAGCGGCTGCTCCCGGCCGCGCTCCTGCTGGCGTTCCTCGCCGTGCTCGAAGGCGCCGGCAGCGTGCTGTTCCACGGATGGCCCGGCGACGTCTCGCAGTGGCTGCACGACGTGCCCTTCGTGGCGATGCTCGGCCTGATCGCCGGTGTCCACGTCGGCCGGCTGGCGGGAGTCGGGCTGCAGCGTGGTGCGTGGCTCGGTGGGGCCGGCGTGCTCCTGGTGGCCGGGGTGCTCCACCCGTTCGCCTCGAGTGCGGTCAATGCGGTGGCCGGGGTGCTGGTGGGCGTCATCGTCGTCGCGGAGGTGGTGGCGCGCCGCCGCGGCGAGCCGCCGATCGTGCGGGTGGGGCTCCTCTCGCTCGTCGCGGTCGCCGTCGTCGTGTACCTGCTCGGCCGCACCGACGGTCCGCTCTGCGACCCCGACTCGTGGGCGCAGCTGCACGGGGCCTGGCACCTCCTCACCGCGCTCGCGATCCTCGTGTGGGCCGACCGCGGCCTGGCCGTCGCCGGACCGGCCACCGGTGCCCGGATCCTGCGCAACGCCACCGACATCGGCGTCGGCTGGCTCGCCGTCGGGCTGGTGCGCGCGTTCCACCGGTCGGTCGACGTGATCGATCGCCACCGGCTGCCGCCGGCGGGCACCCCGACGCTCATCGTCGCGAACCACGGCAACGGCTTCGTCGACCCGATCGTGGTGGCGGCCGCCATCCGTCGGCTGCCGCGCTTCATCGCCAAGGCGACCCTGTGGAAGATCCTGCCCGCCCGGTTCGCGCTCGACGCCCTGGCGGTGCTGCCCGTGCACCGCCGCGCCGACGGCGAGGACCCGGCGGCCAACGCCGCGATGTTCGCTGCGAGCCACGAGGCGCTGCGCCGCCACGACACGGTCGCGATCTTCCCGGAGGGCACCACCGGCGACCGTGCCCACCTCGACCGCGTGAAGTCGGGCGCGGCGCGCATCGCGCTCGGCGCACGCGACGACGGTGTCGCCGGCATCCGGATCGCGCCCATCGGGATGGCCTTCGAGAGCCGCGTCGACACCCGCACCCGCGCGTCGGTCACCTTCGGTGAGCCGATCGACGTCGACTCGTTCGTCGGCGACGCCGGCGCTCTCACCGCGGAGATCCAGTCGCGCCTCGCAGCCGTGTCACCGCAGTTCGAGACCGTCGACGAGCGCGAGCAGCTCCGCATGGCAGCCCGCATCGAGCTGCGCGCCGGGCACCCACGCGGCGCCGCGCCGACCTTCGGTGCCGTCGTGCGCCGCTCGTCGCAGATCGCCGCGGCGCCGGCCGATCGGCGCGCCGCCGTCGTCGATGCCCTGGCGCACTGGGCGCTGCGGGCGGAGATGACCGGGCTCGGCGTCGACGCACTCGCGGACGGCGCGCTGCGCAGCGGCGCTCGGCGCATCGTCGCAGCGATCGTCGCCGTCGTCCTCCTCGGCCCGCTGCTGCTGACCGCCACGCTCGTGAACCTGCCGGCCATCGTGCTCGTCCGCCTCGGTGTCGCGGCCGTCCGGTCAACCGCCACGAAGGGCACGGTGCGGATGCTCGTGGGGTTCGTCGCGATCGCGGCGACGTGGATCACGGTGGCCGTCCTCGCCGTCGACGGCTGGGCGATCCTGGTCGCCCTGCTCGCGATCGCAGCGATCAGCGCGCTGGCGCTCGCGACCTGGACCTGGGTGGTCGGTGGCGCCGTCACCGTGTGGGGCGCGATCCGGCGTCACGACCGCCGCCAGTGGCTCCCGGCGCTCGAGCAGGCGCGCGACCAGGTCGTCGGGGCGGTCCGCGCCGCGGCCGGCGAGGCACACTGAGCACCGTGCTCGAGGTCGAGCCCGGTCCCGACGGCAAGCCGCGCGTCCATCCCGAGGATCGGGCGGAGTGGCGCGCCTGGCTGGTGGAGCACCACCGGCGCGACGCCGGTGTGTGGCTGGTGACCTTCAAGAAGGCGGCCCGCCGCCCGACCGTCACCTACGACGACGCGGTCGAGGAGGCGCTGTGCGTGGGCTGGGTCGACAGCAAGCCGGGCAAGCTCGACGAGCTCCGCACCATGCTGTGGTTCGCGCCGCGCAAGCCGGGCAGCGGCTGGTCGCGACCCAACAAGGAGCGCATCGCCCGGCTGCAATCGGCCCGGTTGATGCTGCCGGCAGGCCAGGCGGTGGTCGACGCCGCCATCGCCGACGGCTCGTGGACGATGCTCGACGCCGTCGAGGACCTCGTCGTGCCCGACGACCTGGCAGCGGCGTTCGCCGAGCGACCCGGCTCGCGCGACACGTGGGAGTCGTTCCCCCGATCGGTCAAGCGGGGCGACCTCGAGCGGATCGTGCAGGCCAAGACGCCGCCCACACGCGCCAAGCGGATCGCCGAGATCGCCGACCAGGCCGCCAAGGGCGAGCGCACCTCGGTGTGGACGCCGAGGGCGACGCCGTGACGCGGCTCAGACGAGCTCGACGGCGTCGCCGACTCCGACGGCACCCGGCGTGACGACTCGGGCGTAGGCACCCAGGTTCTGGTCGAGGTCGCGCACGACGTGACGCAGGATGGCCCGGTCGGCGGGCGTGGCGGCGTCGATCTCGCGGGTGATCATCACGCACCGGGGACACGGCGTGATCAGCTCGATCTCGGCCGTGCCGAGCCGGGCGCGACGCCCCGACCAGCCGAGCTCCGGATGGCCCTCGTCGGCACCGGTGTCGACCACCAGCGACGGCCGGAACCGCCGGACGTCGACGACCGAATCGGGCACGGCCGCGGCGAGCGCGCGCAGCGCCGACTCCGTCATGATCATCAGCGGGAACGCGTCGTAGTACGTGCCCGGCGGCGATTCGAACTCCATGATCTCGGGCGGGAACACCGAGAAGTCCGGCAGCGGCTCGTCCTCGGTCCGGCCGAAGACCGAGCGCAGCTCCTCCATCACGTCGTCGCTGTCGGGACCGCCGCGCCGGAAGTGATCGAGGTCGTCGGCGCCAGGTCGCCGCTCGAGGTGGATCGGGTGCGCCAGCGCTGCGCTGATCCGCTCGTCGACGTCGGGGGCGTCGCTGGTGACCACCTCGCCGCCGGGGAGCCGGATCTCGACCCGGCCGTCGCCGAGGTCGTGGGCACCGAGCTGCATCAGCCCACCGATCTTCTTGGCGCCGCGGATCCCGCCGCGCTCGAGGTCGCGGACGGCCCACAGGCGATCGCCGACGATCCCGGTGGCGTCGAGCTCCACCTGGTCGAGCCGCTCGCCGATCATCGACTTCACCGGGTACCGCCACAGCTGGCTCACGTGCATATCGACGGGACCGTACCGCGCTCCCGGCGCGACACTGGGAACGTGAGTCCACGAACCACCGACGAGCTCGACGCTGCCAAGGCCACGATCGCGGCGGCGCCCACCGACGCGGGCACGGTGCGGCTCGTGGTGCGCCGCCCGGCCGTCGACGAGCGCGAGATCCTCGACGTCGGCCGGCTCGACCCCACCGTGGGACTCGACGGCGACACCTGGGCGGTGCGCGGCAGCCGGCGGACCGAGGACGGGTCGTCGCACCCCGACATGCAGCTGAACGTGATGAGCGCCCGCGTGATCGAGCTGCTCGCCGGCCCCGATCCGCAGCGATGGGCGCTCGCCGGCGACCAGCTGTACCTCGACCTCGACCTGAGCGAGGCCAACCTGCCCGCCGGCACCCGGCTCGCACTCGGCTCCGCCGAGATCGAGGTGACCGACCAGCCGCACACGGGCTGCGCCAAGTTCAGCGCGCGCTTCGGCGCCGATGCGATGCGGTGGGTGAACACGCCCGACGGCCGCGCCGAGCGACGCCGCGGCCTGAACGCCCGCGTGGTGGTGGCGGGCGAGGTCCGACCCGGCGACGACGTCCGAGTGCTCGCCCGCCCCACCTGACCCCCCGCCACCGACAGTTCGGGCTGCAGCTGCCATCACATGTGATGGCAGCTGCAGCCCAGACGTCCCGGGTGGGTCAGGCGCCGCCGAGCTTGGCGTGGAGCCAGCGGGCGAAGCGGCTCGGCTCGGGCGGCTCGTAGCCCTCGGGCACCACGTGGGGCAGCTCGGTCGACGCCACCGCCAGCACCTCGTGCACGCTCGGGTTCACCAGCGGCACGTCGCCCACGAACACGGTGGGCACCGTCTCGTTGCCTCGTGCCACGCTGCGGACCCGCTCGGCCGCAGCCCCGTCGCTCCAGATGTCGACTCGCTCGTACGGCACACCGATCCGGTCGAGCTGCCGGAACAGCGACGAGCAGAACATGCACCCGGGGCGCCAGTACACGACGGGGAGGTCGACTTCCACGTCACGGGCAACACCGGTCGGGCCACGGCTGTTCCGCCGACGGGCCGACGCTCAGCAGGAGATCGTGCCGGTGTGGACGCGGGGCTGGTTGGCGTAGTCCACCACGTCGGGATCGTCCTGCCTCGGGAGCACCACGCCCGAACCGCTGATGGTGGCGAGCTCCTCGCGCCCCGAGTCGGGGACGATCTGCCAGTCACCCACGAACTGCCCGTTCTCCCAGCCCCGGAAGGTGAGCGTCGACGTGATCATGAACTCGCCCGAACCGCACCCGGGCACCTCCGCTTCGACGATGTAGGTCGCGCCGAAGCCGGCGACGTCGTCGACCGACAGATCGCCGTCGCTGCTCGTCCCCGTGTTCGCCATCATCGACCACAGCGCCGACCCCTCGATGTCGCCCGTGAACGTCGCCTCGCCCAGGAACTGCCGGAAGCAGCGACCCGACATGGCGGACAGGTAGACCTCCTGGGCCTCCACGCACGCCTGCGTCATCTCGCCGAGGTCGGGCCACTGCACCTCGAAGGTCA
>JALOLG010000227.1 GCA_025456105.1 Ilumatobacteraceae bacterium
CCGATGAGCAGCATCAGCACGGCTAGCACGACCACGACGGTGGCTGCGGGGACGAGCAGCTGCGGGAAGATCCAACGACGACGGGGTGACTGCTCCGGGTCCTGATGCCCCCAGAACGACTCGAACGCCTCCTCGGGCGTCATCCCGGTGTCGACGTCCTCGAGCTGCACCGGCGGCCCGACCGACACGGGCACGGCATCGACGGGAGCGGCGAAGGGCACGGCCACCGGCGACGGCGCCCAGTCGTCGAGCAGGGACGCGAGCACGGCGTCGAGCTGCGTGTGGTCGACACCCGCGAGCGCCGCGGCGACGGGCTCGGGCAGCAGCTCGGGGGCCGGGGGCGGCGGGAGCGGCGCCGCGTCCACGGCGGCGGCGGTCGGGGCGGTCGGCACCGGCCGCCGCGGGCCACCGATCTCGGCCGCACGGATCCTGGCGAGGTGGAGGTGCATCGCGGCGCGAGCGGTGGCGTCGTCGAGGGCGGCCCGCTCGTCGTCGCGCTCGGCCCGCCACCAGGAATCGAGCAGCTCACGCAGCTGGCGCTCGGCGGCGGCACCGTCGGGCTCCAACGCAGCGAACGCCTCGTCGACCACCGCCTGCAGGGCATCTGCATCGGCACCCGAGACCACCGCTGCCGCGCCGAGCGCAGCGATCTCGCCGTTCGCCGGCCGGGGCCCGCCGACCACCGGGACGGGGCCCGACAGGAACGGATCTCGGCCCGGCGCGGGCGGGACGAGCGCCGCCGGTCGGGTCGTCGGCGGATCGAGCGGGGCCGGCAGGTGCCCGAGCGGTGCAGCGAACGACGCCGGCGGCGTCGTGAACGCGGCACGAGCGAGCTCGGTGCGAGCCGTCGCCAGCAGCTCGACGGCTTCGGCCTGTGCATCCTCGGCGATCTCGACGACCTTCCGGTCGGTCTCGGCGCGGCGGCGCAGCAGCGACCGCTGGGCGTCGAAGAACTGCCGGGTGAGCCGGCCCTGCACCGCGGCGATGGCCGCGAGCTGACCGGGCTGGCCGTCGAGGTCCTTGCGCGCCTCGGCGAACGCCTGCAGGTAGCGCTCCTGCTCCTTGCCGACTCGCGCCACGAACGACTCGCCCGGGGTGATCGGCTCGGCGACGGGCGTCGCCGTGATGTCAGCGGCGCGGACAGGAGCGTTCATGACCCGTCCGACCGTACGAGTGCCGGATGACGCGGATCTGAACAGCAGGTGTCCACCCGACGACGTCGACGTGAAAGGTGGTGACGCAGCGTGATCGGCGCCTCAGGGCATCTTCAGGGACCGTCAGAGCCACCAGATCGCCGAGGGACCCCAGGGCGGCGGCTCCTCGAGCATCGACCTCAGTGCGGCGACCACGTCACCCGGGTAGGCCACCGACGCCCGGTCGTAGCGTCGTGGGTTCGTGAAGATGATGCCGCCGTGCTCGCGTCCGTCGGCTGCCCACGCCGCAGCGATCCTGGCGAAGTCGCCGACGTTCTCGGTCACGACGGCCCGTCCGGCGTCGGTCGCCCACGACAGCAGCTCGTCGTCGGGCATCCCCCGGAGCGTGGGCTCGGCAGCGACGGCCACCACGTCGACGCCATCACGACGGAGCGCCTCGGCGATCGCCGGGGCGTGCATCTCGTCGAGGAGGAGCCTCACCGCTCGAGGAGCTCGCGCTGTCGCCGCCAGGCGGCCTCGGCCTCGTCGGCGAGACGAGCTCGATCGGCGAGCTGCGCGTCGACCTCGTCGGTGAAGTCGGCGTAGTAGGCCAGCGCGGCGTCGACCATGGCCGGCGAGATGCCGAGCAGCTCGGCGGCCCGGGCTCGCCGGGCGTCGGCCGGCACGTCGCCACCGACGATCGCCCCGATCACGTCCGCGACTTCGGGCCCACCCACCAGGACGGGTCGCCGACCCGTCGGCCCCGACCGGAAGTGCACCATCGGGTGCACCTCGCTGCGGAGGCCCTCGTCGATGAGCCGCTCGGCGAGCGTCGAGACCGCCACGTGCTGGCGCTTGGCTGCATCGCGCAGGCGCGAGTGCAGCGGCTCGTCCGAGAAGCGGATCGAGACGACCGGCATGGCGACAGTGTAGTCACCTGTCGCCATGCCGGCGCCCGGGGGGATCAGCGGGTGGGAAGCGAGCCGGTGTTGCCCGTCCCCGTCAGCGAGGCGTCGAACACGATGTCCGAGCTGTTGCGAGCCCGCTGGTGGATCTCGACCGCGATCACGTTGGCGTTCGTACCGGCGAACAGCTGGGCCGAGACCGGGAATGTGAAGAACGCCGTCTCGTTGCTGCCGTCGACGGTCGACGAGGCCAGGGTCGTCGACGAGATCGTGCCCGTCGGCATGTTCGACCGCGCCACCTCCACACCGTTCACGTACACGACGGCACCGTCGTCACGCCGCAGCCGCAGCGACATCGACGTGAAGCCGTTCGGTGCCGTGAACTTCTGGCGGAAGTAGGTGGTGATGTACTTCCGGCTCGAGCTGCCGCCGAAGCTCACCACCGTGGCGACCGGATCGCCGTAGCCGAGCGGCGCCGCACCGGACTTCCACGAAGCGTCGTTGAACTCGAACGCCCGCCACGCCGTGCCCTGGTTCGAGCCGTTGTCGAGGTAGCGCCACGTGGAGCCCTGCGCGACCAGCGTCGTCGTGGTCGATGGTGCCGTCGTCGTGGTGGCGGCGGCCGTCGTGGTGGTCGCGGCGATCGTCGTCGTGGTCGTGCTCGGCGGCGGGCTCGAGTCGAGCCGGAACGGGCCGGTGATCTCGTAGGTGATGCCGCCGCTGCTCGACCCGCTCGTGCCGCGCTGCGAGCTGAGGTACATCCGGGTGCCGTCGGGGCTGAACGCCGGGCCGGTGATCTCCGAGCTGCTCTGGCCGGTGATCCGCAGGAACGGCGCCACCTGCCGCACACCGTTCACCCAGGCGATGATGCAGAGCTCCATGTTCCCGCCGTCCTCGGCCACGAACAGGTCGCCCGACGACGGGTGGGCCGTGATGTTGTCGACACCCGTGAGCGGCGCGTTGGTGGTGGTGGCCGCGTCGTAGAGGATCGTGAGCTGCTGGGAGTCGAGCTGCAGCTCGTACACGCGGTTGTTGCCCTTGGTGGTGAAGAACAGCGATCGGCCGTGGATCCACGCGCCCTCGCCGCCGTTGAAGGCCGTCGTGGTCGACTGACGGTCGGGGCCCGACGCCGACGTCGCCAGCCAGGTGACGCTCGTGCCGCTCACCCGCGCGGCCTCGAGCGTGCCGATCGACAGGTTGCCGGCGACGCTCGGCGTGAAGCGGTAGAGCCGCCCGCTGGGGTCGTCCTCGGTGAGGTAGATCCGGCCCGTCACGGGATCGACCGCGGCCGCCTCGTGGTTGAACGAGCCCATCGCTGAGCGCACCACGCCCTGGCTCGCGGCGAGCGGGTTGCACTCGTAGACCTTGCCGGCCGAGCCGTTCTCCTCACAGCTCAGCCACGTGCCCCACGGCGTGGGGCCGCCCGCGCAGTTGCGGGTGGTGCCGCTCAGGATGCGGTAGGCGCCCGTGATGGCGCCGGCCGACGAGAACTGGATCACGCCGACGCCGCCGGTGCCCGAGCTCAGCTCGGAGTTCGAGGCGTACACCCACCCGCCGCCGGTGGTCGGGAAGCAGGCACCGCCGTCGGGTGCCCCGTGCCACGTGTAGGCGCTGTTCGTCACGACCTGGCCGCTGCGGGCCACCACCCGACTCGTGAAGCCCGCCGGGAGCTGGATGCCGTTGGCATCGGCCGTGAGCAGCGAGCCGTACGGGCCGTTCCCTGCCGTGACGTTCGCGAACGCGAAGTCGCTGCTCATGAGCACGCGTCCGACGGCGACGGCGCCGGTCGAGGCGGCGAGCACGCCGAGGAACCGGCGACGGCCGAGGCGGCTGGACGGGCTGGTCGTGGGTGACGTCATGACTGGCAACAGTGCGCGACCGATCTGAACGGACACCCAACGTCAGGCGACGCCCCGACGAAGGTCCGATGAAGTCCTCCACCCGAGTGTTGCCGTCCGCCCGAGTGCTTGCGGCGCGCACGTAGCGACGACAGCACTCGGGTGGACGCCAGCACTCGGGTCAGGGGACGATCACGACCTTGCCGGCCACTCGACTCGCCTCGATGTCTCGCATCGCGTCGGGGAGCTCCTCCAACGAGCACGTGC